>NZ_DBFSAP010000054.1:0-34305 GCF_048412355.1 Ellagibacter sp. | reverse complement strand
GGAAAATGCCGCCGCGGCGAAGGCTTCGCCCTATGCTATCGAGCTCGATGGATGCACGTTTTGCTACAAAGGCGCTTCCCGTCCATCGCTTCGTGACGTTTCGCTTAAGATCCCTCGCGGTCAATGCGTTGTTGTGACCGGGCAGTCAGGATGTGGCAAGACAACGCTTACGCGCCTCGTTAATGCGCTTATTCCTCTTATGTACGAAGGGGACCTTCAAGGTGAGGTGCTTGTTGCGGGAAAACCCGTTTCCGCATGGACGATGGGCGAGCTTTCCGCGCATGTCGGGTCGGTGTTCCAGAATCCGCGTAGCCAGTTCGTCAATCTCGACGTGACCTCGGAAATCGCCTTCGGATGCGAGAACTTCGGAATCGATCGCGAGGAAATGGTCGAACGTGTGGCGCAGGCAGCGGCAACGCTCGGTATTGAGGGCCTGCTCGGGCGCGGTACCGAGGCGCTTTCCGGCGGGCAGAAGCAGTCGGTTATCCTGGCATCGGCCTATGCAGTGCATCCTGACATCTTCGTGCTTGATGAGCCAACCGCGTCGCTCGATGTGCATGCGATGCGGAATCTTGCGCGCACGGTTGCGCTTCTGAAGAGCCAGGGGAAGACCGTGCTTATCTCCGAGCATCGCCTGTGGTGGCTTGATGGTATTGCAGACCGCTATGTGGTTATAAGCGATGGCTCGGTTATAGGAGACTGGGCGGCGGCAGAGTTCCTTGCTATGCCGTTTGAAACGAGAACCGATATGGGGCTGCGCGCCGCCTCTCTTGCTGAAATCGACTCTGTTGTGGCGGTGTCGCTCTTGGGCGACGCGGTCGCATCGAATGCCTCCAGATCACCTTCTTACGGAAAAACCATCGTACGTATGAGCGGCGTAGTTGCTGGCTACCGCGGTGCGCCTGCGGTCTTGAACGGTCTCGATTCCTGCCTCCTTCCGGGTAGTATCGTCGGTATTGTGGGGCACAACGGGGCTGGGAAAACGACGTTTGCCCGGTGCATGGCCGGCCTTCTCAAGGAAAAGGCGGGGGTGATCGAGGTCGACGACGTACCGCTTCGCGCAAGAAAACGGGCGGGGCGCGTGTACCTGGTTATGCAAGAACCGGGATACCAGTTGTTCAGCAGCACAGTCGACGATGAGCTTGCAAGCGCGTGCTCTTCGGATGGCGCGGAAGACAGCCTAGGCAATAAGGACCGGATTGCAGCAATAAAGGCTGCGCTTGCTCTCGAAGGTCTTGCCGACAGGCACCCGCTCTCCCTTTCAGGCGGGGAGCGCCAACGGCTTTCCATCGCTGCTGGCTTGCTTTCGAGTGCCCGCGCGATGATTCTCGACGAGCCTACGAGTGGCTTGGATTATCGCAACATGCGTCGAATAGATGCCCAGATCGCGCGTATGCGCGATGCGGGAATCGCTGTCTGCGTTGTCTCGCACGACTATGAATTCCTCTGCTCGGCATGCGATGAGATAGCCCTGGTCGAAGACGGGCGCATCGCCGAGCGCTTCCCCTTAAACAAGGCAACACTTCCGAAGTTGAAGCTCAATTTCGGGTTTGCAGAAATACAGTAACAAGAGAAAGGTTTCACAATGACAAGTAAAGCAACAATCGGTTCTGCCGCCAAGGAACGTAATGGCTTGAGCCCGAAAGACTTCGTCTTTATCGCCGTGTTCGGCATCCTTTTGTTCCTAGTGTTCATGGTGTTCTCGATTATCTTTAGCGCGAATGCCAACCTGTGCTGGTTTACTCACACGGTAGGCGCGTTGTTCGCTGGTACCGTGTTCATGTACCTGGCCTATCGCGTCCCGAAGCGTGGCGCGATCGCCATCATGGGCATTATAGTTGGTGCGGTCGGCCTTCTGATGGGTATGTTCTGGAGCGGTCCTGTCGGCATTGTTGTGGGCGGTATCGTGGCAGACCTTATCGCAGGCGATCCGCAGAAGCGCACCAAGACCAAGCTTATCTGTGCCTTTGCCGCGTTCACGTTTTGCTTCTGGCTGGGGCAGATTTCCCTCATCCTTATGATGGGCGAGGCCTATGCCGAGATGTGCGTTCAAGCCGGCATGACCCTCGAGTACGGCCAAACGCTCGTTAACTCGATTCTAAGCCCAATGGGCGTCGTTACCGGCGCTGCCACCATCGCTGGCGGCCTCGTCGGCGGCTTCATCGGTACCAAGGTGTTCTCGAAGCACTTTGCCAAGCTTGGCATGTAGATTAACGGCCGGGAGGTAAATATGGCAATGACCCGGGAAGACGGTACTCTAACAGCAGGAGTGGGAAAGGACGTGGGGAAAGAAGGTCCTGCCAAGAAGAAAAATGCGATTCTCGAGCTGTTGGGGTTTGCTGGCAAGCGGCGGGTTTTGGCGTATGCGGGATGCGGTCTTTCGGTGCTGAACGCCGCGCTCGCCGTGATGCCCCTCGTATGCGTGTGGTTCGTGGTTCGTGACTTGGTTTTGGTGTACCCGAACTGGGACGAAGCATCATCGGCTGCGATGTGGTCTGTGCTTGCTGTGGCGTTCGCCGTGTTGGGCATCATCGTGTATTTCGGTGCGCTCATGGCCTCGCATCTGGCGGCCTTTCGCATTGCGGCAAATATGCGCAAGGCGATGGTACGTCACGTGGCGCGGATCCCAATGGGATATTTCAGCGTGCACTCGTCGGGGGAGATGCGCCGCGTGATCGACGGGTGTGCGGGCCAGACAGAAGACCTTATCGCCCATAAGCTGCCCGATTTTGTTGGCTCTTTCGCCACCCCGGTGATCTTCTTCGTCGTGGCGTTCCTGTTCGACTGGAGGATGGGACTTCTGTGCCTCGTCCCCATCGCCGTTTCCTTCGCCGCGATGTGGTGGATGATGGGCCGCGAGGATGCGAAGGGTGGCCGCCATTTCATGGAGCTTTACCAGGCGGCTCTCATGCGCATGAGTGCTGCGGCAACAGAATACGTTCGTGGTATACCCGTGGTAAAGGTATTCCAGCAGACGGTGTTTTCGTTCAAAGCATTCCACGAGGCGGTCGTCGACTATCGCGACATGGCGACGAACTATACCGAGTATTGCCGACGACCCCAAGTCGTGCAGCTGGTCGCGATCAACTCGACTTTCGCGGTGCTCGTGCCTGCAGGCATTGCGCTTGCGGCCGTCGCACCTGATTTCCCGGCTTTCCTGATTGACTTCCTGTTCTATGCGTTCTTCTCGGCGATGACAACAACGATGATGTCGAAGGTCATGTATTCGTCGGAGGCCGTCATGATCGCCGAAGACGCACTGCGGCGGATGAACACGATTATGGAGGTCGCTCCCATCGACGAGGTGGAGCCTGCGGAAGCGCTTCATCCGAAGGAGGCGAGCATCGAGCTTGCAGGCGTCAGCTTCTCGTATCCGGGGTCCAGGGAACCGGCGCTTTGCAACGTATCGCTTTCCGTTCCCGCCGGGGCGACGGTGGCTCTCGTCGGGCCGTCGGGCGGAGGCAAGTCGACGCTCGCGTCGCTCGTCCCGCGCTTTTGGGACGCAGATGAGGGTGTCGTTCTTGTGGGCGGGGCGGATGTGCGACGTATTCCCGTCGAGGAGCTGATGGGCGCCGTTTCCTTCGTGTTCCAAGACGATCGGCTGTTCAAGCGAAGCTTGGCCGACAACGTGCGTGCGGGTCGCCCCGATGCGAGTGATGCCGAGGTGCTCGCGGCGCTCCATGCGGCCCAGTGCGACGACATCATCGCCAAGTTCCCCGATGGCGTGAACACCGTGGTGGGAAAAGCGGGCGTGTACCTTTCCGGGGGAGAGCGCCAGCGCATCGCGCTTGCGCGTGCCATTCTGAAAGACGCCCCAATCGTGGTTCTCGACGAAGCAACGGCGTTCGCCGACCCCGAAAACGAGGCGTTGATCCAGGCGGCTCTCGCGACACTTTGCGAAGACAAGACGGTGCTCATGATCGCGCACCGTCTATCCACCGTCGCAAATGCGGACCGCATCTTCGTCATCGATCAGGGCTCTGTCGTGGAGCAGGGTACCCACGAAGAGCTTGTCGCGCAAGGCGGGCTGTATGCGCGCATGTGGCGAGACTACCGAACCAGCGCGATGTGGAGGATCGAAGGGGGTGACAGCCGTGTGGCGTAGGATTCAAGATGCTTTCGCCCTGACCGACCAGGGCATGAAGGACTTTATGCGCGGTGCCGGGTTCTGCGCGCTGGCGAACCTGATGCTGATGCTGCCCATCGTGGTGCTGTACTTCGTCGCGAGCGATTTCGTCAGGTACCTTGGTGAACCTGCTGTCGGCCTGCCTGGCATGGCGCTCTACGCAGTGGGAATCGTGGCGGCACTTGCCGTGATGTTCGTTACACAGATGTGGGAATATCGTGCGACGTATACGGTGGTGTACCAAGAAAGCGCTCGCAAGCGCATCGCCATCGCGGAGCGTTTGCGCCTGCTTCCGCTCTCGTTCTTCGGGAAGCGCGATTTGGCCGACTTGACAAGCGTTATCATGAAGGACTGCTCCGATCAGGAGCGCCTGTTTTCGCACACCATGCCGCAGATTTTCGGCATGGGCGCTTCGACGCTGGTATTCGCTGCCATGATGTTCGCGTTCGACTGGAGGCTGGCGGCATCTGCGCTCTGGCCCATCCCCGTAGCGCTCGTGGCGTTGCTTCTGACCGCGCGCGTCCAGAAGTCGCATACCGCGAAGAAGAACGCGGCGTCCCTTTCGTTCGTCGATGGGCTACAGGAATACCTTGAATGCCATCGCGAGATACGCTCGCTCAACAAGGTGGGCGCGTTTCAGAGCGATCTTGGTCGTCGCATCGATCGTTTCGAGCGAGAGAAGATTGGTGCCGAACTGGCTATGGGCGTGGCGGTATGCTCCGCTCAAGGCTTCTTGCGCCTGGGAATCGCATCCGTCATCGTGGTGGGGACGATGCTGCTCGTGACAGGACGAGTCGACTTCCTCGTGTTCTTCGTGTACCTGTTGGCGGTGACGAGGGTTTACGATCCCATCAACGTTATCTTGCAGGCCGTCGCCGAGCTGATGGACATGAGCTTGAGCCTGAAGCGCATGCGCGCCATCGAGAATGAGCCTATTCAGACAGGTAGCACCTCGTTCGAGCCTCAGGGCTACGACGTGGCTTTCGATGACGTGGGCTTTGCATACGCTGACGGCGAGGATGTCTTGGACGGCGTGTCGTTCACGGCGCGGGAAGGGCAGGTGACGGCGCTTGTGGGCGCGTCTGGTTCGGGCAAGAGCACAGCTGTCAAGCTCGCTTCGCGTTTTTGGGATGTAAGCTCCGGTGCGGTCTTCGTGGGCGGCGTCGACGTCTCCACTGTCGATCCGGAAACGCTGCTCTCTTCATTCTCCGAGGTGTTCCAGGACGTGGTGCTTTTCGATGACACCGTGCGTGAGAACATTCGCCTTGGGAAGAAGAACGCTACGGACGAGGAGGTTCTCGCCGCGGCGAGGGCGGCGCGCTGCGACGAGTTCGTGGGGCGTTTGCCCAACGGCTACGACACGATGATCGGGGAAAACGGTAGCAGGCTTTCCGGCGGCGAGCGCCAGCGTATCTCGATTGCGCGCGCTCTGCTGAAAGACGCTCCGATTGTGTTGCTCGATGAAGCCACGGCTTCGCTTGACGTGGAAAACGAGACGCAGGTGCAAGCTGCTCTCTCCGAGTTGCTTCAAGGCAAGACGGTCCTCGTCATCGCGCATCGCATGCGCACGGTCGACAATGCTGACAAGATTGTGGTACTCGAAGGCGGCAGCGTTGTGGAGCAGGGAAGCCCGGCTGAGTTACGCGAAAAGCCCGAAGGCAGGTACCGCCGTATGTTGGAGCTGCAGCGCGAAAGCGCCGCGTGGGCTCTCTAGCGCAAAAACGATGTGAGGTGGGGCGGTCGGGTACGTGCCGAAGCCCCCACTCGGCATATCTGCGAACCGGAGGCGCAGAGGAAGTTTTGCCAGCGATATGTTTTGCCTCTTGAAATCACGGGAGCCGATCATGCGGTCGACGTCGGCATGATGCAAAAGTGCCGATCGGCCAAGTGCTTCGCTACTTGATCGCTGCTTTCGCTCGCAACACCCATGGCATGAAAAAACAGGATTCTGCCGTCCCGTCGTCCCAGTTGCGTCCAGTCTCCCTTGCCACCCCCCTATTCATCAGCTGCGGATTGCCCATAACCGCCTGGGCAATCCGTAGCGTGCGTTAACCGTCCGACGGCTGCATGATCTCTAGGACGATCCCGTCGGGGTCGCGGAGGTGGAAAGAGTGGCTTCGACCGAAGCCGTCCTGGCGAAAATCGAACTCCTCTTGCGGGCATGCGCTCTACACTTCATGCGTTACCACAGGATAGCGCTCTATAGACAAAAAGCCGCATAGAGCGGAATAGACCTGAGACCATCGTTCATTCCAAAGGGCTTAGTCGAAAGCCGGATAGGGCGCACGCCCGGATGGCTCTTTTTAAGTGAGGACAGGCTTCGAGATCGCGTGTTCTCGCCCGCTTTGACCTCAATCGCAGACACGCATCCCTGCCTCTCTACGACAAAGTCGATTTCTGCACGATTGTCGCGAGTCCAATAATGCAGCGGATAGCCAATGGCCGAAAGCTGCTGGGCAACGTAGTTTTCGGTAAGTGCGCCCATGAATGTGCCGCCGATGCCGGCGAGAATATCAGCTCGCTGAGCACCGGCTTTGGAAACGAGCAGTCCGGTATCCGCCTGATAGATTTTAAAAGACGAGGGGTTAACGAATGCCTCCAGGGGACTTTCGATTTGCCCGACGAGGCTGCAGCGCACCACAGTGTCCGACAGCACCAGCCAATCGAGAGCGTCCCCGAAGAGGGACGCGTTGCCCCCCGCTCGTACCACCTTGTATTGGAATTTACGATTCTCTTTGGCAAGCTGCTGTGGAATGGAGTCGAAACACGCGCGCGTTTTCGAGCTCAAGCGTTCATCAGCATATTTATTGGTGTCAGCAGAATACCCATCAAGAATGATACGGTGCTTTTCGGCGACATCGATGACCGACTGAACCTCAGCGTAGGTTTGGACAGCCTCGGGCATCCCGCCAACAACAAGATACTGTCGATAGAGCCCAAGCGCTTTGTCGTGAAGACTCGGAGCAAGAGGGTCCATTGATTCAAATGACGAGCGTATCTCGTCGGCCAATCGCTCGTGCCCCATCGCCCAAAGAAACTCTTCGAAATCAAGCGGAGCCATTTCGATTAAATCAGTCTTTCCGACGGGAAACGAATACGACTGATGATTAATGGCAACCCCAAGGAGCGACCCGGCGGCCGCGACGTAATACTCGGGGGCATCTTCGCAAAAGTACTTAAGGGAAGTGAGCGCTTCCTCGCATGCCTGGATCTCATCGATGAACAGCAAGGTTTTGCCGGGCACGATGCGCTGCCCTGTTCGCGCCTCAATCGCGCGTACAATCGAATGGGGGTCGAGACCGCCCGAAAAGTCCGCCCGCGCCGACCGATCGTTCTCGAGATTGACGTAGACGACCGACTCGAAAAGGGTCTGCGCGTATGTTCTGAGCAGATAGGTCTTGCCGCATTGCCGAACGCCTTTGACTAACAGGGGCTTCCTATCAGCCTTGTCTCGCCATTCCTTAAGGAGCCTGTCTGCCTTGCGACGCATAAGCGACCTTTCTTATAGAATACCTTTCGACAATATTTTAACGCAGATTAATTGATTCTCTATTATTTATCTGCGTTAAAATATTTCATGAAGTGGCTCCTCATGACTTCCCGAGAAAGACATCGAGGCTCGCGCATTACTAGATGCAGTCCTATAATAGGTGCCATTGAAAACGAGCAGAGAGGAGCATCCCCGTGCTTTTCACCGACATCGATATCCTCGACGAGAATCTTGACTACCAGGCCCATCAATGGGTGGGCGTCAAGGACGGCACGATCGACTATATTGGCGACGCCGCACCTGAAAATGCCGCCGACTACGGTGAGGTATACGACGGCTGTGGTCGTCTGCTCATGCCGGCGCTCTACAATGCGCACACGCACCTGCCGATGACGCTTCTGCGCGGCTACGCGGAGAACGTGCCCCTGCAGGAATGGCTCAACAACCTCGTGTGGCCCTTCGAGGGGAAGATGACGCCCGAAGACAACTACTGGGCGACCAAGCTCGCCCTTGCCGAGATGGCGCGCTACGGCTCGGTCAGCGCGTCGGACATGTACTATGCCACCGACGAGCGCGTGCAGGCGGTGGGCGAGGCCCATATGAAGATGAACGTCTGCGAGAGCGTGCTTTACTTCGAGCCGAAGCCGTTTGCGGAATACCCCATGTGCGAGAAGATGGAGCGCATCGTCAAACAGTACCACGGCGCGCAGGACGGGCGTATCCGCGTGGACTACAACATCCATGCCGAGTACACATCCAACCCCATCACCTGTACCGATATCGGGAAGGTCGCAAAGGAAGCGGGTCTTCCCATCCATATCCACATCTCCGAGACGAAAAGCGAGCACGAGGAATGCAAGGGCCGCCACGACGGCCTTACGCCCGTGCAGTACTTCGAGAGCATCGGCGTGTTCGACGTGCCGGTGATTGCGGCGCACTGCGTGTGGGTCGATGACAAGGACATCGAGATTCTCGCCAAGCGCGGCGCGACCGTCGCCTTGAACCCTGCCTCCAACATGAAGCTCGCAAGCGGGTTCGCGCCCGTGCAGAAGCTTCTCGATGCGGGTGTGAATGTGGCGCTCGGCACCGATGGCATGGCCTCGAACAACAACCACGACCTGTTCCAGGACATGTATCTTATGGGCACGATCTACAAGGGGCATGAGCTCGATCCCGCGATCATCTCGCCCAAGCAGGTCATCGCCGCTGCCACGCGCGGGGGAGCGCTCGCGCAGGGTCGCGAGGACTGCGGGCTTGTGAAGGTGGGCATGAAGGCCGACCTCGCGGTGCTCGACACGACGGGCGCTTCGTGGTGCCCCATGACGAACCCCGAGGTCAACGTCGTGTTCTCGGGTCATGGTTCCGATGTCGTACTCACCATGTGCGACGGCGAGGTGGTCTATCGCGACGGCGTTTGCCCGGGTGTCGACCTCGAGCAGGTGAAGGCCGAGGTCGCCGCGCGCACGAAGCGCATCATCTCCGAGCTCTAAGGCAAACGGCTCACAAAGCGGGAGCGCCCCTCTCATCCGCGGCGCCAAGATGGTCGAGCACTCCGGCCACATGGTCCCCGAGGGCGGCTACGACATGATTCCGAAGTACGTCTTCGACGGCTGCCTACTCGCAGGCGAGACCGCGGGGCTGTGCATGAACATGGGCTACCAGGTGCGCGGCATGGACTTCGCCGTGGCGTCCGGCCAGATGGCGGCCAAGGCGGCCGTCGAGGCCCTCGACACGGTCAACGTCGACGAGACTCTGTCCGTCAACAAGTACGAGGTCGACGAGGAGACCCCGCACATCGTGCTGGCCGAAGACTTGAAGAGCTCCCCTCGGGGAGCTCTTCTCGTTAATGACTCCAGTCTGGCGCGCGCGTTGCGGGCGGCTGTGAACGTGCGGCCGCCCGCTTTTTACATATGCCACGCTTGTTGGCTATGCCGCCAAATCACGGGAATAGAAGTAGTCGTAGATTTGCTTAATACAGCCGCTCAGTACATCGTCGGGATAACTTGACTCGGGTAATTTATATGCTTCGTCTCGCACGATGGTCCATACCTGGCTGCAGGTCTCTTCTTTTTCGGTCCAGTGGACCATCTCGCTCAGGCGTTTCTCGATTGCCTCCACCATTTCGATGCACACGTTCTTGACCTTGCGAATTTCAGATGGGGTGAGCGTGTCTTTGAACAGCATTTCGAACACGGTCATTTGTTGCTGGTTTTGGAAGCCCTCGCGTACCCATTCGCGCTGCTTTTCGTCCAAATCCTCTGAAAGCTTCATCAGGTCGTTGAACGTTTTCTCGATAAGCGCCTTGTCTTGCTCTTTGTTGTAGGCGCTAATGATTTCCTCGTAACGCTTATAGAAGTCGATGCGCAACGGGTTGTCCGCAAGCGCCAGCTCAAGCCGCTCTTCTATAACGCTGCGAAGGTCGCTTATAATCAGGTGCTTTTGCTTTGCCCGTGCGAATTCCTGCCCTAAGCGGTCGAAGTCTATGCCGCTTATGTCGAAGCGGGTGCCCTCCTTTGCTTGCTCGGTAGTTTCGCCTATCTCGATATGATCGCTTACGATGTCGCGCACCTGCCGCATGAGCGCGGTGGTATCGGCCGTTGCGCGTCGCTGATTTATCTGGTTGTACACTGCCCGTACCGCATCGCGCCGACAGGCTAAATCTTCGCCGACCTCCGTTCTCGTCACGAAACGATAGAGCTTGAAGAGCATGCGGCACATGATGCCGAAGCGCTTTTTGACCTCGTCGGTGGCGCTCATCGCATCGGCAGCGTCTTTAATGGCATCGAGCTTCCCGAAACCGCAGGCTGCGAGCAACGTTTCCAGGTCGAAGCCCCGCTCGTTCATGAAGGAAACTATCTGTTCCGTTAGCTCCCTGATGTGGTTGATAAGCTCGTCTTTGTCGATTACTACGTCTTCAGGGTCGCCACCGCCATCTGGATTGCGCGTATAGTCGGCCAGAGCTTGGCGCAGTGCCTTTACCACGCCCACGTAGTCTACGATAAGCCCGTTGCTCTTCCCCTTGGCGACGCGGTTCGCGCGAGCTATGGCTTGCATGAGATTATGCGCCTTCAGGGGCTTGTCGAAGTACATTACTGAAAGGGGCTTCACATCGAAGCCGGTAAGCCACATGGCGCAGACGAACACGATGCGGAAGGGGTTGTCTGCATCCTTGAATTCGTCGTCGAGGTTGCGTTCCTCCATTTTGCGCCGATGCGGCTCGATGTCTAAGCCCCACGCGCGAAAACGAGCGACCTCGTTTTGTTCCTGGCTTATCACCACGGCCATCTCGGTGGATTCCATCCAGGCAATCTTGCGTTGTTGTTCAAGGGCTTCCTGTTGGCCCATGCTCTTGAGCTTGTCCTTTTCACGGGCGATGGCGCGCGCCCATTCCTCTTGCACGTAGTTGTACATCATCACGCAGGTGACCTTGTTTACGCAGATGAACATAGCCTTGCCGCTTTCCCAAATGCCAGTGTAATGCGCCACGAAGTCGCGTGCGATAGCGCACAGGCGCGGTTCGGACATCATGATATGGACGCCATGCGAGAGCTGGCCCTTTACCTTGTCCACTTGATCGGGGTCAAGGTCGGCGTCCTCGACGGCCTGCAAGAGCTCGTCGTTGATTTCGGGGTTCTCAATTGAAAGACGACCGGAGCGATTTTCGTAGAACAAGGGCACCGTCGCTCCATCCGCCACGGCGCGACCGAAATCGTACACCGACACGTACCCGCCGAACGTGCGGGCCGTAAGCTGATCGTCGGACAGCAGTGGCGTTCCGGTGAAGCCCATTTTCGAGGCGGTAGGCAGCAAGCGAGCCATGTTTTCGGCAAAAATGCCATTGTTCGAACGATGAGCTTCGTCCGAGAAGACCACGATATCGTGGTCCGGAATAATGGGATTAGTTTCCGTCTGGTTGAACTTTTGAATAAGCGAGAAGATATATGACGGATTGCCCTTAAGCTTGTCCGCAAGATCAACCCCGCTTGTCGCGCGGCAGCGTGCTGCGGGTATCCCTGCCAGGCACCCGCAACTCTCAAACGTCTCGCTGATCTGCTTGTTCAGCTCTTCGCGATCGGTCAGTATCAGGAAGGTGGGTGACCCGGGCTGCGTGCGCCTGATTTTTTCGGCGAGAAAAACCATGGAATAGCTTTTGCCCGATCCTTGCGTATGCCAAAAAACGCCCAGCTTTCCATCGTTGAGCTTGCGGTTCTTGTATGCCTCAAGCGCTTCGTTCACGCCTAGATACTGGTGGTTGCGCGCCATGATCTTCGCTGCTGGCGTGTCGAAATGGTCGAACAGAATGAAGTTTTGGAACAGGTCTAACAATGCTTCACGGTCGCACATTCCGCGCAGCATGGTTTCCAGGCTTACGCTGCCAGCATCTTCTTCGCTCAGGCGCTTCCATTCGTTGAAGAACTCATAAGGGCTGCCCAGTGTGCCAACGCGTGACCTCAGGCCGTTAGAGAGGATAACGAATGCGTTGAAGTGGAATATCTGCGGCACGGTGTCCTGGTAGTCGGTGTAGTTGTCGTTGTAGGCGCTGCGAATGTCCTTGTCGTGGCGCTTGAATTCCACGAATACCAAAGGGATGCCATTCACAAACCCAACCAGGTCGCACCGGCGGCGATGCAAAGGGCCGTGTACCCACAGCTCCTCAGCAGCTACGAAGCGGTTCATTTTTGGGTGATCGAAGTCGAATACTTGGGCGAGTTCAGTGCGTGGTGCGCCGTTCGCATCGAGTTTCCTTACGGGAATGCCGTCGCGCAGCATTTTGTACTTGGCCTCGTTGGTCTGCAACAGGGAATCGCCTACGAACGCTTGAGAAAGCGTTTTGATCGCCTCAGCAGCATCGGCTTCGTCCATCCACTCGTTAAGTTCGAGCAGGGCATATTCAAGGTCGCGTTTGAGCAGCACGTCGCGGTAGCTCTCGCGCCCGAGCGTGCCCGCACACCCCAGCTCTTCCTCGTCGAAGCAGTAATGAACTTCCCATCCCATGCTCGCCAAAAGCTCGCCTGCGGGCTTCTGCACGGCTTCTTCCTCTGAGTATCGGTTCTTTGCCATGGCGCGCTCCTAGATTCTCGCCTGCAAATCCTCCGGCGTGGGCAAGTATTTTATGTACTCCTCGGGCAGCACGTCCCCCAGCCTATACTCGCTTACCCCGATGGGCGCATTGACGTCCTTAAGCGAGTATTCGGCCACCGTGTCGTTCTTTTCCTTGCATAAGAGGAGCCCGATGGTGGGGTTGTCGTGCTCGCCGGCCAGCTCGCCGTCCACTGCAGCAACGTAGAAGCTGAGCTGCCCGGTGAACTCGGGCTTGAACTTATCGTTTTTAAGCTCGATGACCACGTAACAACGCAGTTTGGTGTTATAGAAGAGCAGATCGATGTAGAAGTCTTCGCCTCCTACCATTAGGTGGTACTGCCGGCCCATGAACGCAAAGCCTGTGCCCAGCTCAAGCAGCAGGTTGGTCACGTTGGTAACCATCTGCTCTTCGATGTCGTGTTCCTGCTGGCCTTGTTTAGCGGTGATGAAGTTGAAGATGTAAGGGTCTTTGAGCGCCTGCTGGGCAAGCTCGCTGTCGGGTGCGGGCAAGGTGCGCGTGAAATTGCTCACCTTGCCCGAAAGCACCTGCCGTTCATAGAGTTTGAGGTCGATTTGGTGGTCGAGAACAGCTCGGGACCAGCCGTTCTCTATGGTTTGCTCAATGTACCATTCGCGTCGCTCTCCCGGTTCGGTCTTATCGAGCAATAACATGACGTGACCCCACGGAATTGTGCAGCAGTTGCTGCACAATTCGATGCCGACTTCACGGTTGAACTTTGCCATGTATTTGAGGCTGCGAGCCGAGAAGCCTTTTATCTGGGGGAAAGCGGTTCTAATGTCTCGCGAAAGCGAGTCTATGTATTTGTTGCCCCATTCGGCGTGGGCATTGAGCTCGGCACCGATATTCCAGTACATCCTGACGAGCTCGGCGTTGGCGCTCTGCGTCGCACGAACTCGCGCTCGTTCGACGATATCGACAATGCGCTCGAGCGCATCTTTATAGTCGTTCGTGTTTACCAGCATGGCTATACCTCGATTTCCCCGGACATGAGTTTGGGTAGCAGCCGGTCGCGCGCCTCGCGAGCAGCGACGATTTGTTGTTGAGCAAGGGCTATCTTGTCGAACATGGGTTTAACGACCTCAGCATAACGCTTCATGAGCGCCGTTGCGGGCAGAAGGGCAACGGCTCGAGGCAGAGATTCGGGCCTCAAATGTTTAATCTTGGTACCATTGGCAAGCGGTGAAATCAATGCAGACAAACGCCCGTATTGCAGCAATGCATAGACGAACAATCTTGGCACTCCCTCACGAGGAGAGAGTTTTACGAGGTCGGCAGAAATGACACTATCCGTCGGAACGCACGGCAACAGAGCCGCGTAGCCCGCCAAGCCCGTCGCCTGCTCCGTAAGGCCCATGACAACGTCGCCCTGACAAACCGTTTGGTCAGGGCGCGCTTTGCCCGAGAACGGCTTTTCATAGCCGAAACGGAATCCGCCAAAAGGAGTCAGGTTGCCAAGATTGATGAGGGTTCGGTTGCCAGCAACGATCTGATCGCTAGAATACGAGCAGCCGCGGACTACGTCCGCCAAATCAAGCAGTGACCCCTTCGCCCAGCCTTCGGGTACGCCGTTGTGGATGGGGGTGGTTTCGTGGCCGGGGAAGCGCAGGTCGACAAACCATTCTTTGTACAGGCGCTGAGCTGCCTCTTCCAGCAGCTTTATCTGCCTGCGGTTGTTCTCGATGAGTTTGTCGTACGCCGAAAGCACCCCCGCGTTGCGACTTTGGACGGGAAGAGGCGGCAAGTCTACGGGTAGGTTATGAATAATGGGCATGTTGACGTGAGAAACAGTTGCGCCGTTGGAGTTGCTTAGCAGCTTATGCCGCTGTTTAGGGGCATTCAGATAATAGTTCAGGTAGGCTGGATCGGCCTTGCTGCGATCCGGACGAATGAGAACTGTACGTTGACCCAAGCACACTTTCTCGCCATCGGGAATGATGCCAACATTACCAGCAGGCGCTTCACGCGCAAGAATTAGGTCGCCTGATTGAGGAACAGCCCTGACGTTTCTGCGCTTATAGGCTTCTTCACCGACACGCTGGACGCCATCAAGATTCAAATAGCCCGGTCCGATGTTTGGCGTTCGAATGATTGGGTAGCCCTGACCTTCGTCTGGCTCAGTTGAATGTGGGCAATCAACTATAAGCTCGCATAGATCTTTAAGTTTGATACTCATAGCCCTAGCTCCTGGAAGTTGCGGGTGATGGTTGCCATGAGCTCGTTGCTTTCGGCCTGCAGGCGAACGAGCTCCTCCTGAATCTCGCCCATACGACCATGGAAATCCACGCCGTCGTCCTTCACGGGCGGGATGCCTACATACGCGCCGGGCGTCAGGCTCCACGAGCTCTTATCGGCGGGCGCATCACCTTGGATATCCCGCTTACTAGCCACCTTGCACAAACCTGGCACATCGGCGTACTCGCCTTCACCGAATTTCTCTACCAGCCAC
The DNA here is from genome assembly GCF_048412355.1 of Ellagibacter sp. NCBI lineage: Bacteria > Bacillati > Actinomycetota > Coriobacteriia > Eggerthellales > Eggerthellaceae > Ellagibacter > Ellagibacter sp. The sequence continues at coordinate 19,139 of NZ_DBFSAP010000054.1, read as the reverse complement.
ACGGCTTCGCAGACTTCGGTAGCGGCAGCTTCAAGCTGCGCTGCAACCGCGGCAAGCTCCTCGCGGCGCTTTTTCTGCTGACGCTTGGGCAATGTCTCAACCTCAGCTTTGGCATTGGCCTTCTGACCCTCGATAGCCGTGAGCATAGCTGCGTGCGCAGCTGCGAAATCCTTAACGCCGCACACATTCGAAAGCTTCTTAGCCGCTTCGCCTGCAAACAGCACGGCAAGCTCGGTGCAGCGAGCCTTGTAAGCGCCTAGCAGCTTGTGATATTTCTCCTGCTCGCCGCGATAGAGCCACACGATAGCGGTAAGATTCTTCAGCTGCCAGGGCGTCCACTCGTTCAGCGTGGTGCTTACCGCGGTGTGGTAGCGCTGCGCGTCAATGAACAGCACATTGTCGCGAATGGCCTGTGGCTTGTCCTTATCGAAGAACCACAGCGTGCACGGTAGGCTTTTGGTGTAGAAGAAGTTGTTGCCCACGTACAACATCACGTCCACCGCACTCGCTTCCACAAGCGCGCGGCGTTGGGCGCGCTCAGCATTGGAATCGGTTGCGGAGCTTGCCATAACAAAACCAGCACGACCGTGGTCGTTCAGATACGAATAGAAGTAGTTGATCCACAGGTAGTTGGCGCCGCTTGTGGACACCTCGTGCTTCTTGTTTTCCTTGGGCGCGCCCAAAGGCAAGCGGCCCGCGTCTACCGCGGCCGACCACTTTACCTTATCCACGTTGAAGGGCGGGTTTGCGGCCACGTAATCGCACGCACCCTCAAGCGCATGCGCGTCGTGGTAGAAGCTGTTGGCCTCGTCCCCGCTTTTGATGTTGCCCTGCATGCCGTGAACCGCCATGTTCATAAGGCACAGCTTGGCGTTGTAGTCCACTTTCTCTTGCCCGTAGAACATCATGGACTGCGCAGGGTTTCCGCCCTGTTCGCGCACGTAGTCGCTTGCCGATACGAACATGCCACCGCTGCCGCAGGCTGGGTCCAGCATGGTGCCGCGCACAGGCTCGATCACATTCATGATCATGCGCACGAGCGACTTGGGAGTGAAGAACACGCCGTCGTCGCTTGCCACGGCGGGCGCGAACTTGCCCAGGAAGTACTCGTATATGCGCCCGATGATGTCGTCGCCCTCTTCGTCGAGCGCCGGGTTGTTGAAAATGCGGATAACGCTTGCCAGAAGCTCGTTGCCAAGCTCGGTATAAGTATTAGGTAAAACGCCCGCCAAGTTGGGGTTGAGGCGGGCAATGGCATCCATAGCCGCGTTCACGGCACGGCCGATGTCTGCCTGCGCAGGAAGGTTCAACAGGTAGTCGTAGCGAGCCTCTTCTGGAATGAACATGGCTCCCTTAGCCGTGTAGTCCTGTGGCTCCTTAGGCGGCTTGCGACCTTCGATGAGCGCACGTTCGGCATCTATCTGCGCATCGGCGCGCTTGAAGCGGCCCCAGGCGTAGCGCAGGAAAATGAGTCCCAGCACCGGCATGCAGTACTGTTGGCTGGTGAGCTTTGAATTGGCGCGAAGCTCGTCGGCAGCTTCCCACAGTTCGTCTTCAATCTTTTTGATGTCGGCCATGCTAGTTGTCCTTTTCCGCAAGGTGCTCGATGAGGCTCATCTTCACAAGCGAGGTGAAGCTCACACCTGAAAGTTCGGCGGCCTGTTTGGCTATATCGCGCATGTTCTTGGGTATGCGAACCGTCACGGCCACATTCTCGCCCCCGACTAGATAGGTTTTGAGCTCGCTTTTCGTAACGTTTCCATCGATGAGATCTGCGTACCTCACGGTGCCTCCTTGCTTGCATGATGCAATACAATTATTGAGTTGTATTCTAACAGATAGGTTGACATGGAAATTGCAGGGATTGGGAATGCAAGACAAGAAGCGGGCGGCTGCGAACGCGCGGCCGCCCGCTTCTTGTTGGTCTTCACTCCTAAAAGAGCGAAAAACGGCTTGATTTGCGCTGCGGCTCCGAACCTGCTCTGAAATCTACTCCGAAAGTCTGTACTCGCGATTTCTGGCCTGACCTTCAGCCTGGGCCGTCCAGGCTGCTATCATCTCGCGCAGAATCTGGATCGCTCGCGCCACCTTCAATCCGATTGCATCTGCTATATCTGATGGTTTTGACGGTTCGTTCGTCATCAGATACTCCACGATTGCATGCTTATTCTCCAGAGTCTTCCCAGTTCGCGCGTCATGGAAAGCGCGCCCTCTGCGATGCCGAGGGCGCGTCCGTGGTCGCCGCGCAGATAGGCCTGATGGGCGCGGGCGTAGGCGGCGAGCATGCGCACGCCTTCGCTAAGGCACGACATCGCGTTCGCCCGCAAGAAACGTACTCGCGGCGAAGAGTCTGGAAAGTTGCGTGCGAGAAGGAAACGGCATGGCGCGGATCGACGTGGACGATTTGAGGGATTACCTGCTGAATTACTGCGGGACGGTCGCGTTTCGGGTTTCCCGCGGCGCTTGCCGACGCGGCCGAGATTGAGCGTGCGAGCGGACTGGAGCTGTGCGGCATCGCACAGCGGCTCGGCGTCGACCCAGAGATCTCGCGCTTCGATGCCACCCAAACCGGCCTCCAACATGAAAGGATGGGCTGTATCGAAGTCACTTTTCAAGCAGTAGCGACTGCTTTTGCCAGCGCGTAAGTTAGACGTGAATTTGATTGGCTGGATTTTGAAGGCTTTGCTTCGAATTCAAGATTGGAACCTTGCGCAGTTCGCCAATATTTCTGTTTGCATCCTTTCCGCGATGTCGTCGATTCCTAAAACCTTTTGCAGTCTAGCTTCCTCGATGACCGATGCGAGTACTTGGGGAACCATTCGAGCCATGGTCTCGAATTGCTCGCATAGCGTATCGGCTCCTATGTCTAGTTCCTCAAGGCGGCAGCTTGCCGCCATCTTCTCAACATGCCTCTTCTTTAGCATTCCGAATCTGTTCTCGCCGCCTATGGACAAAGCGGTGCGAGGTGGCTTTCGTGCCGAGGGGGCAAGCGAGCGATATGGTGCGATTGAAGCAACGTCGTAGAGAGGAGCGAGCCTTATGTCATCCGGTGCGACGAACAGGAGCGAGTGATTTTTTGCGTGGGCGTCCGTTGCCCCTATAAGATAATCGAAAAAGATTATTTCCTGGCAGCCAGCAAGGGACCATCGGCCTTGCGTTTCTTCGGCATCGATCCATGCGGCAGCGGCGTTGTCTCAAACTGCCGCGAGTTTTGATTCGATATCCGCGCTCGAGACCGACAGGCATGGACGCGGAAAGAGGAACACCCTCGTAATGAGACCGTCATTTTTCACCGCATCCGTCAAGTTTCCAAATGTCAGCAAGCTCGAACGTGGGAACAAGGGGCGCTTCCAGATCGTCAGGTTGCTTGATGGCGGCAGGGGAGCCTTTCAGGTCGACTGACATATCGAGTCCAAGGGCGGCGAGGATCTTAAGGTAGTTCTCGAGCCCGAAATTCCTGCTTTCTCCCTGCTCAAGGGCATATATCGTTCTTGTTCCGATACCGGTTTCGGAGGAAAGCTCGGCGCGGGACACCCCTTTTTCCTCGCGAACCCTGCGTACGATGCTTCCGGCGGATTGCGCGCTCCTCACTTTGCCCATGCTGTGCCTCTCTTCGTGTTAGTATTGCCATATACGGCATTACGCAATATATAGCGTAATGCCGTATATGGCAATACTTTTAAGTAGATGGGAGTCTCTGACTTTTGCGGAAGATGCTCCTTGAATATGCTCGGCTCTCTTGTCGCGGAAAGTCGAATTGTGCCCGCTGGGCTCAACTGAAAACTATTCGGGAAAGTGGGCGGAGCTGATTTCGGGCTATGCAGCTCCAGCCTTCGCATAAAGAATGCGGTGCGAAAGTCGAGGCTTAACCAACTGCGGCGAAGTCCCCAGGAACCGCATTGGGAGCCCGTGGGATGCGGGTTGGGCGCGAGATGTTGAGAAACCTCGGCTGTCTTCGAAAACCAAGCACGGCCCGGTGCCGCCTCAGTTCTTCGCGACGTGCGCGACCCTCGATTCGCCCGCCTTCACTTCATAGCGCCATCCCTCTGGCTTCCCCCGCTTGCGGCTTTCCGCCCGCCTCGGCGAGGGATCTCCTCTCCGGGAATGTCGCCCTCGCCCGGCGATTGGCGGCCCTGTTCGTCGAGCCGCGCCTCTTGCAGCAGGTCATGGGCGGCTTCCGGGCTTTTGAAGCGGATGCTGCAGTCGTCTTTCCTGGGAAACGCGAGCAGGGGAAGCGTCCCGTACCAGACGGTTTCCTCGTCGAAAACCGCCAGCCCCGCATGGGCTGTCGAGGCGGCAGCATGCACCGTTGCCCCCATCTTCTCGAGCACACCGGCAATCTCCGGGGCGGGGTTTCCCGCGAGCGTGCACGAAACGCGCAGGCCCCTTGCGATAGCGTCCGACAGCGACGCCCCCAAAAGCTCGATGGTCTTTCGGGACGCACGCGGCGCAACGATCGCGACCGAAGAAGACGCCGCGCGGATGTCCTCGGCGAGCATTCGCACGGCGTCGCCGGCCGTGACGAATTCCGCGCGCTCTTCTTCGCGTCCCGGTTGCGCCAGCTCGACTTCATATCCGAGCTTCGCGTACGTTTTCAGTCTCTTTTTGTACATGCGCTCCAACATGGGGACGCTCGAATCAACGTAATCCCAGATAGCGACCTGGCTCTTCCCCTCGTGGGTCCGATGCAGGCGCCCCGCTTGCTGGGTCACGTTGCCGTCCCACGATATGGGCGTCGTCAGGAACAGCGCGTCGAGCTTCGAGAAGTCGAAGCCCTCGCCAAGGTAGCCCTCCGTCGCGACGATGATGGAAGGCCCTTCCGCCTCTTCGCGGGTTGCCTCCGCAATCAGCTTGCGCCGCGCGGTGGCGGTCCCTTCCCCGATCAAAAGGTGGACGGTACGGCCTTCGCCCGAGATGAGGCGCGCCAGCCTGCGCGCGTGCTCTTTGCGCTTCGTGAGCACGAGAGGGGTGTCGCCGCGCCTCGCCACCTCCACGACATCGGTCGCGATGAGCCGGTTTCGCGCCTCGTTGGCGCACAGCTTGTCGAGAATCTGGTTGTACGACGCCCCGTCGCCGCAGTCCGGCACCCGAATCCTCGTTAACACGGGGCGCAGGATGCGCTTGAAGCCCTGCTGCGCCGCCTGCTCCTTCGGGTCGATGGTGCACCGGATCGGGCCGCAGAGCATGTAGAGCGCGCAATCGAGCCCGTCGGAGCGCTTCGGCGTCGCCGACAGGCCGAAGATGCGCCGCGCGGGCGTCGCCTTCAGGATCATCTCGAGGTGCGAGGCTGCGGCGTGGTGGCACTCGTCACAGATCACCAGGCCGTAGCTCTTCACGATTCTCTTCGCGCGCGGCTCGCCCGTGTCGGGGTCCTTCTCGATGAGGGCTTGGGACGTGGCGATGTCGATTATCCCCGATATCTTTTTCTTGCCGGCGCCGATTTGCCCTACGACGAGGCGCTTTCGCTTGCTCGGCTTTCCGGAAGGGGTCAGAAGCGGTCCGTCCGGGTGCTCGACGCTAAGGAACTCGGACAGCTTTTCGGCCCATTGGGAAACGAGCGCGCAGCGCGGCACGATGACGAGCGTCGGCAGCCGAAGGCGCGAGATGAGGTACGCCCCGATCACGGTTTTGCCGAACCCGGTGGGCGCCGATAGGATTCCGTCGTCGTGTTCGAGCATCCGCTCGGCGGCCTTTTCCTGTTCCGGCCGAAGCAGTCCTTTGAACTGGGCGGATATGGCGGGACCCGCGTACCTTTCGTCGTGCAGTCGAAAGCTTGCGCCGGCGTCGCTTAGAATCTTCAGGAGCCTGCGCTTGCAGCCGCGCGGAAGAGCGATGAACCCTTCGCGCTCCTCGCCGAGGCATATCACGCGCTGCTTCCCGTAAACCGACTGGTGCATGGCTTGCGCGCGGAAGAAATCGGGGTTCGCGAACGCCGCGGCCCGCTTGACCGCGTTCGCGGCTTCGGCGGAAAGGGCCGACTCGGGAACGTAGATCATGTCGGACTCGACGATGTCGAGAGGCCCCGTGAAGCTCTCGCGCGAAAGTGGCTTCTCGGCGCGCCCCTTCCAAGGGACGCCGTGCTCGTCCTGGAGGCTCCCGAGAGGCGCTCCCGCATGCGAGTCGACGACCGCGCGGGCCGCTTCCTCGCTCAATTTGCCGACCTTCGACAGGAAGAGCCATTGGTCGGGGTAGGAGCGAAGCTGCTCGTCGACGAAGACGCTGTTGCCGCGGCGCTGCGCCCGACCCTGGAAGGGCGCGGCGATCAGGTTCCCGAACCCTCCTTCGGGAATGGTCGTTTGAGCGGGGAACATGCGGTCGTAAGCATCGAATCCGACCGATTTCGCATGCGCCATCGCCTCCGAGATGAGCGCGCTGCCGAAGTCGCGCGCGAGCTTCGCGCTTACGGGACTCTCGAAGAAGAACCAGATGTGGCAGCCGTTGCCCGAGCGCGACCGCTCTACGCTCGCCTGCAGGCCATGCGACTTCGCTGCCTCTCTGACGGCGCGCGCGGCGTCTCGCCACTCGCCCTCGTCGAAGTCCATGACGAGAAGCGACGTGGTCGAGTCCTCGTTGAGCACGTAAAGGCCGAAAACGTCGCGGAACCGGTCGTCCAGGCCCTTGAAATGGCTGATAATCGCGGAGTCCGTCAAGGGCGCGAACGCCTGCTTCTCGCAAAGGGAGCACTTCGTATGCGCGTTCTCGACGCGAGGGCACACCCCGCGCTTCCATTCGTTTTCGCAGGCGGGGACGTAGCCGATGCCGCCGTCTTTCCTGCGGAATCCGTGCGCATGGACGTCGGGCCTTCCTTTGAAGAGTGACCTGAACAGCGCAATCTTCTCGTGCGCCGGGCTTTGCGATGTGACGAGGCCGCGCGACCTCGCGGCTTCGTTGACCGCGGAGGCGGCTTCGAGCCAGAGCCGCTGTTCGACGTAGCGCTCCTCGGCTTCGGCGGCGTTGCCGCTTGCGCGCCTGCAAACGATTACGGCGTCGCGGCCGGTCGTCGGGACAGGCTCAATCGCCTTGATCGAGACATAGAGCTCATTGTTGAAAAACGCGTACTTCGGGAACGGCTGCTTCATGGCCTTGCCTTCCGTTTTGCCTGGTCATTGACTTTGGATGAAGGCGTTGTCGGGGGAATGATACCACGGGGCGCGCCTCGGCGGTGCTGCGCAGGCGAACGCGGCGTGGCACGACAAGCTCGACTTCGCCGATACGGGCGAAGCCGACGAACCTGCGCGCGAGGTAGTTCGAGTTTTTCAGATTGCGGCGTTTTTCAAATTACGGCGTTTGTGGGGTATTTCCCATCGAAACGCTAGGTTGAAGGCGTGGGCAGCGAAGCCTAGGCTTGGAGCCAAAGAAAAAAACGGGACGGGGGTCGGACGATCTGGCCCATCCCTCCGACCTCTCTGCTCGGCGTGACAGCCGAATCGATGGGTTGCTACTTGCGCGCCGCAACGGCAAATGGAAAGGATCCTCATGAACGTGTTTATTCCCGATGGCCGAATCGACCAGTTCATTCTCGAAGACATGCCCTATATCGATCTTACGACCGAAGTCCTTGGCATCGGCGAGGAACCGGGGGAAATCGAGTACTTCACGCGCGAAGACTGCGTGCTCGCCGGTGTGGAGGAGGCCGCCCGCGTGCTCGGGAAGACGGGTGCGCGCGTCATCTGGTCGCGTCGTTCGGGGGAACGCCTCGCTGCGGGGGAGCCGTTCCTTCGCGCGGAGGGCACGGCGGCGGCGCTGCATATGGCGTGGAAGGTGTCGCTCAACCTGTGCGACCACCTGTCGGGCGTAGCGACCAAGACGCGCGCGATCGTGGACGCGGCGCACAGCGCAAACCCTGCATGCGAGGTGCTCACTACGCGCAAGAGCATGCCAGGCGTGAAAGACCTGCTCACGAAGGCGGTCACTTGCGGCGGCGCCTTCCCACACCGTCTGGGCGCGTCCGAGACCGTGCTCGTGTTCGGCCACCACATCACTTTTATGGGCGGCTTCGAGGCGTTCTTGGAGGCGCTTCCCGCCCTCCGTGGCCGCTGCGTGGAGAAGAAGCTCTTCGTGGAGGCGGGACCCGACGAGGCGCGCCGTCTCGCGGAAGCGGGCGTTGACGGCATCCAGCTCGACAAGCTGCCGGTGGACGATCTGGCCGCGATTGTGCCCGAGCTGCGCGCGATCGACCCTCATCTCGCGCTCATCGCGGCGGGCGGCATCAACCTGCAGAATGCCGCGGCGTACGCCTCGACGGGCGTTGACGGCCTGGCCACCACAGCGCCCTTCACCGCCAAGCCCATCGACATGAGCGTCCGCATGAAGCGAGTAGAATAGTCGCACGCAAAGCGGGGCAGGGACCCAAGTGGGACAAATCACTCGACCCCGCCCTTCCCCCCTTCTTCCTCTCATGGCAACGCGCGGGGGCGTGTAGCGCGCATTTCCCCATAAAATGCAAGTGCTTTCCAAAGTGCGGGGCAAATCTTGGGGCAAGCGGCCGAAAAATGCCGAAAGTACGTTACACTGGTTACAACGCAAGCCGAAGTCGGCTTGACCAAGCGGTTCTTTGTGTGTGCAAGACTAAAAGTGGTTGTGCCTCAAAGATGCTCTTTCGGGCGCGGCCACGCAACGAAAGGTTGGTGGTCAAAATGGCAGCTCCTGCCACTGAGCACGTGCGCAATGTCGTCCTGGTGGGTCAAGACGGCGCGGGGAAGACTTCGCTCGCTGAGGCGATGCTCTACGTCTCCGGCAAGACCCCGCGCATGGGTACGACGCACGACGGCAAGTCCTATCTCGATTACGACGCCGAGGAAATCAAGCGCAAGTTCACGATCGGCACCTCGATCGCCCCCATCCCGTACAAAGACTATAAGATCAACGTGCTCGACACTTCGGGCCATCCCGACTTCATCTGCGACACGCTATCCACCCTGCAAGCTGCTGAAATGGCGCTTTTCGTGGTCGACGCCGTTGCGGGCCCACAGGTCATGACCACCAAGCTGTGGCGCGAGGCCGAGGGAATGCGCCTTTCACGAGCCGTGTTCATCAATCATATCGATCGCGAGCACGCCGACTTCGACATGGCCATGGCCACGCTTCATGCGCGCTTTGGCTCGCGTCTGGGCCCGGTCACCATCCCCATTGGACAAGACGCTGACTTCAAGGGCGTCATCGACATCATCCGCATGGAAGCCCGCTACTTCGGCGAGGGCGACGACTCCGAGCGCATCGAGCCCATTCCCGCCGAGTTCGCCGACGCTGCGCAGGCTGCTCGCGACAAGCTGTGCGATCTTGTGGCCGAAGCCGACGACGAGCTCATGATGAAGTATCTCGAAGGCGAGGAGCAGCTCACACAAGACGAGCTCGAGTCGCTGCTCGACAAGGCCATCGCGCAGGAGCTGTTCATTCCCGTGTTCGTGGGCTCCACCATCATCAAGCAGGGTATTCAGGGGCTTATGGAAGACATCTGCACCTACTTCCCGCATCCGAGGAGCCACGGTCGCTTCCAGATGGCCGACGGCACCTCCATCCCCATCGACGAGACGAACCGCCCCGCGGCCTTCGCCTTCAAGACGCTCTCTGACCCGTTCGTGGGCCGCTTGAGCTTCCTTAAGGTGCTCTCGGGCGTGCTCGAGCCCGGCATGGAGCTCATCAACGCGCGCACGGGCAAGAAGGAGCGTCTGGGCCATCTCTATGTCATGATGGGCAAGGAAGCCACTGACGTGAAGAGCGCGAAGGCGGGCGACATCATCGTTGTGCCGAAGCTTGCCGAGACTCGCACGGGCGACACGATTTCCCTTACCGGCGAGATCGCCGTCGACCCCTTGCCGCTGCCGGTGCCGCAGTACCCGGTCGCGATCGAGGCCGTCAACAAGAAGGAAGAGGACAAGCTCGGGACGTTTCTTGCCCGCGCGGCGGAAAACGACCCGTCGATCCACATCCAGCGCAACGAGGAAACGCACCAGACCGTGCTCACCGCGATGGGCGACACGCAGGTTGACATGCTCATTTCCCGCTGCAAGGAGCAGACGGGCGTCGATGTTCGCCTCGTGCCGGTGCGCATCCCGTATCGCGAGACCATCCGCAAGACCGCCGAGGCGGAGGGCCGTCACAAGAAGCAGACGGGTGGTGCCGGGCAGTTCGGCGACTGCTGGCTGCGCATCTCCCCGAACCCAGGGGCGGGCTACGAGTTCGTCGACGAGATCAAGGGCGGCGCTATCCCCGGTGGCCTCATTCCCGCGGTCGACAAGGGCGTGCAGGAGACCATGAAGGAAGGCGTGCTCGCTGGTTACCCGATGGTCGACATCAAGGTCGCCGTGTTCGACGGCAGCTATCATTCCGTCGACTCCAACGAGATGGCGTTCAAGACCGCCGCGCGCATCGGCTTCCGCGCTGCATGTGACCAGGCCGATCCCGTGCTGCTCGAGCCGATGGCCGACATGGAGATCACGGTGGGCGAGGACTATGCGGGTCCGGTCATGGGCGACATCTCCACGCGCCGCGGCCGCATCGTCGGCACCGATTCCAACGACGAGGGCGAGACGGTGATCATCGTGCGCGTGCCCTACGCCGAGGTCGTGAAGTACACGAAGGACTTGCGCTCGATCACGCGCGGCTCGGGCTCGTACAACATCCAGCTCAACGGCTACGAGCAGGCGCCTGCCGACGTCACGAAGAAGCTCGTGGCAGCCTACCAAGAGGCAAGGGCGGCAGGGATTTAGGATCTAGGTTATGGGAAAGTAGCGAGAAAAAGGGGTCAAGCTGCTGGGGGGCGGCAAGCGCGAAGCCGCCCCCCAGCTTTTGAATGCCCCTGTGCTAATTAGCGATAGTCCATCATAATCTGGGCGGCTAGTGTTTGCCTTGCAGCTATTGCTGCGTCTATTGCGGTTCGCCCCGCTTCGTCTTGAATATAGGGATCGGCGCCATTGTCCAATAGGTACTGTATGACATCGATTTTTCCTTCTTCGGCAGCATTCAAAATGGATGTGCATCCTCTTGGCGTCGTTTTATTTATTTCTGCTCCATGCGAAATTAATTCTTCGACAACAGTTAGATTACCGTTTTCTGCAGCGGTGTATAACGGAAAGAGGCCGTTGTAGCAAATTCCATTCGGGTCGGCGCCTGATTCTAACAACATATGCACGATATCAGCACTGCCGTTCATGGCTGGGTAGTAAAGATTCGTGATTCCGTATTCCATATGGTGAAAATAACGGGGGTTCATATGGCTAAATGCTAAATCTTGGAACAGACGAGCCCCTATTTCTTGAGGGATGCCGGGTTTGAACAAATCGTTTTCAGGGTAGTCTACGAAGCTTCTCGCGTTTGGGTCGGCTCCTGCTTCAAGCAGAAATTTTACTTCCGCCGCATTACCGGAAAGACAAGCGTTAAATAATGCGGTACCCATGCCATCCAACGGCTCGTCAATACTGCGAGATGGGCACGCCGAGTTGCTCGAAGAATACTCGTTAAGGATGTTGTACACGTCATGATGTCCGTATTTTAAGGCGATGCGTATGGCATCGAGCTCACCGTCTGTTTTCTGCAGAGGGTCGGCTCCGCAGTCGAGCAATAATTTAATAACAGAAGGGTACCCGTCGTTACTCAGATATTGTTCTTTAAATATTGTCTGGAGTCCTTGACTCGCGCCTATTTGAATGCCTCCTGCCGCAAGGTCAAGGAGGGTTAGCCCAGTCCCCCCATCGCTCTTACTGATAAATTGTTTTAGCGTCTCTTTAGGAATTGTCTTTGCTATGTCGTAAAGACCACCTTGAAAAATCGATTCATAAATTACGAAATCAGATAAGTCTTTAGCGTTAAGGTGTGCTCCATGTTCTATGTAAGCTTCAAAATGGTATAAGCCGTCGTTATGGCTTTTCAAGTGCGCCCCTAAGGGGGAATAGCCGTCTCTGTTTTCTACATTTAAGTGGGCTCCATATCTAATTAGAAGCTCTGTGTAGTATTCACCTGAAGAACCGTTACCGCCTATCGCAGTGTAAATAAGCGGCTCATTGTTGTGTTCGGTATTTGGCATTAGCCCCGATGACAGCAGTTGCTCTGCAATGCTTCTGACATCGTCCGTGTTGCACTGCCACACAGGAGAATCTCTTCCGATACAGCTTAATAACGAGGATATTGACAGGCGATCTTCGCGTTGTATGCAGGCTGAAAAAGCTTCGGCTGCTAGCTGTTGGCCGCTGCTGGATATTGACGCAGGTATGGTTTCTGCAATGTGGGAAATGTCGCTGTCTTCATCCCTCAGCTTTTCGATAATTACTCGTAATTGTCTGTCGTCTTTGGACTTACTGCTCGAAGATCCGAACAACTTTGAAAATAATCCCATGACATACCTTTCGCGTAATGGTTTGCGGCCTGGATTTCCTACTTGCTCTCTATGCCGAGCATCTCTTCGTTGAAGTGCTTGAGCCACTCCAAGTGAACACTGTGAATAACAGGGGCTTCGGCCTTCGATAGCGGCACGGCGGCCTCGCTATCGAAAGAGGCAACGAATTCCCTGAATCGGACGGCGGCAGGACGTACGCCCTTGGCGCTCAATGCGCTTTCCTGTGCCATTTTGCGCATTCCCTTCAGATACTCCCCAAGTGCCCCTTCTATTAACTCGGGGTTGTTCTTTTCCAAAATAAGCGTCGATAAAGCTTTGAGCAACAGAAACACGTAGTTATCAGGGCGTTGAGCCAAAAGAAACGTCGTGGCTCCTCGCAAATGCTTGAGATTGTTGATTTCTCCGCCCTGTTCTTCATGGATGAGTTTCACGTATTTTTCGACTATATCGAAGCTTTCATAGAGGCCGTTGTCCGTATCGCGAGGGAGATATTCTCGCCTTGCGTAACGGGAGTTCATGTAAAGCATGACGAACTCTTCGAAATGCTCTCCGCCTGAGCTTAAGCCGATTTTGCAGGCTTCTTCCATGGCTGATATTGCCTCTTTACGCTGTTCGGCGATTTCTTGGTAGACAAACTCAACTAAGGCATTGAGGCATTTCTGAAGAAAGCTCTTTCCCTTTCGCTTGGGGAGTGTGGCGATAATCGATTCGACTTTTTCGGCTGCATAATATTTCGACAAATAGGTTTTCAGGTGATTCTGATAGTAGTTGTCTTCATGTCGTGTGATTGCTGCAACGATGAGCCTCGCTTTGTAGTCGACGTGATAGTCGTCTATGGCTCCGATTAGCGACAGGCGATACACCGCTTTGAAGGTGCTCTGGTCATCTCGTATGCGATGGAGCATGCGCTTTCTCTCGATTTCTTTGAGCGGACGAGCGTAATCGATGTGGCGATTGCCCCCGACTTTCCTCTTGGCAAGTTTCTCTAACTTTTGGGAAAACTCATCAAGGGAGTAGCAGAAGCCGGCTTGCTCTTTAACATCTGCAATGTCCAAAGATATTCCGCTGCTTGCGAAAATTGAAGCGATTTCAACGATTGCATCGTTCTCGAAGGGAATGCTGATAGTGGTTTGCTCGCCGAAGCCGATTCTTGAGAGAACCTTTTCGATGCCGTTACTTGTCTTTTGAGGCGCATGAATCGACGATCGCGGGTAGACGATTTCGTTCAAAAGTTCGTAAAGCTGCGTCTTCTCGAAATCTGGCCCTTTGAAGCTGTTGAAATAGAAACTGCGCATTAATGAGCTGTCGCAGGTTTGATCGCCAAGTGCAGGGAATTTTTGATTGCAGTAAAGGATCGTGCAAAGCGCATCTCGTTTGTCTCGTCCTGCGCGTCCAGCCTCTTGATAATAGCCTTCGATAGAACTGGGGTAGTTGAGGTGGATAACGTGGCGGATATTCGGCTTGTCGATCCCCATCCCGAACGCTTTCGTTGCAAGGAGAAGATCGATTTTGTTGTTGATGAAGCCTTCTTGTGCGGCAGCGTTTCTCAGCTCGTGCTCTCGGGAGTCCTTGCTTCCGCTCGTTCCGCTGTAGTGCCCGATAATGCAGTCGGGGATATTTGGCTGGATGCTATTGGCTCCAAACGCTCCACTTTTATGGGGGCAGAACACTATGGTTGGGTTGGAAGACGGGCTATGTTCCATAAGCTCAGCCTCTAAAACCCTGCTTTTCGCATTGCCGACAGCTTGTCGTACCTCAAAAACTGATCCATGCGTATCGGGCACTTTCACTTCGCGCACTTCAAAGGAAAGTTCTTTTCGGGATAAATCGGCCAGTCGAATAATGGCGCTTTCGTCCTCTATGCCAAGTTCGCGTTGAATATCTGCGAGTACGTCGTATGATGCTGTTGCCGTTAGGGCCATGAAGGTTATCTCGTCTCGTCCTTTGCTTTTGCAGAATCTTCGCGCATTGTCGCCGAGTCGCAAGTATGAAGTGCGGAAGTCATGTCCCCACTCGGAAACGCAATGAGCTTCGTCTACTACGCAGTAACTAAACGATTTGCCGTATTCTTCCGTCATCGAGAACAGTTCGTCGCGAAAATCTTTAACCTGGAGCCTTTCGGGGGAGATGAAGGCAAACATAATCTGCCCGTTGCGGATTCTATTCGTTACCTCATTTCGTTCGGCGGCGCTCAGGGATGAATTGATGTATGCGATGCAATCGATCCCGTTTTTCCGCAGGCCATTGCATTGGTCGACCATAAGAGACTTTAGCGGGTCTATGACTGCAGCTACGCCAGGTTGCAGAAGTGCTGTCAATTGATACGTTAGCGATTTGCCTGATCCGGTCGGTAGCAGCCCAATGACCGATTGATTCTGCAGTGCGCGGTTGATTATCTCAATCTGTCCTGGCCTGAAATTGTCTTTACGGAAGATGTTTCGGAGGAGGCTTCTAAGGAGCTTAGTCATTTCGGGATTCTGCTCGAAAATCTCTTCCCCTTCATTATCGCGCTCTGTGAACCCGAGAGGTTGATAGGTGATATTGGGAGCCGTTGAAAAAATTCTAGTGGAGCGAATCGAATTTGCTGAGCGTATTCTGACCCGAGTTTTTGCTTTGATGTCGTTTCTGACGTTCGTTATGAAAGAGCGTTCCAAAATGGCGCAATCTATAAGGGCATCGTATTCGAGTGCTGCGTCCACGGCGTCATTTGTGCGCGTGACGAGCAATTCAATGGAGGGTAAAAAGCTGGCGGAACCTGAAAGCGCTCCAAGAGCTTCAAGGAGATGCCCCAAGTCCTTCATTGCAAGCTCTGCGCAATCGATATCATGCTCAACGATTGCAATTCTCCAACTTGGTGACGAAAGGGGGAGCAACCCTTCTTTTATCAGATGGAGGATTGCCTTTTGGATTCGGGCGCACAGGAAGGGTCCTAAGATTGCGTTGAGAGCTAATTCTCCGTCGGGGTCTTCCGCTAGCGGGTTCTCGTAGTTTTGAGCAAGGGCTTTTAGGTAGGGGCTTTTGGCTAGATGGTTGAAAAATGCTTCGTCGAGGTATTTGCCTGGATTTCCAGATTCGCTTGCGGGAATGCGGAAGACACTCACACCGTTTCGCCGCAATGCCTGATCTCGTTTCTTGTCGAGATATGCATTTTTCCTTTCTTGATGCTGGCTCCCGTCTATTTCGAAGACAATGCCGTTTAGCTCTTCGAAGGGGTAAGGGAATTCGATGGAGAAGTCGACGCGTTGGTCAATGAAAGAATTGTCGCTTTGACTCAAGGTGCCATGACTGCAGTTCTCAATGATTGAAGTGAGGGACCGCTGCCTTTCGACAAGCTGGGTCCACCATGCTGGAAGGGCTTGCTTGAGTCCCTTTTGATGAAACTGCTTTTCTTCGGCGCTATCATATGGTGCTGGTTCTGCTTGTTCTATTGCATGAAAAATGTCAGCTGCGGAAATCCCTGAATCGATGACGTGAAGAGCTCGAATCATCTTTTCAGCAAAACGGGAATCGCATGTGAGATTATAGAGAAGCGATCCGATTCGCTTTGCCTCGGGGTCGATCGAAACCTCGAATCCATGCGATTTGAGCAAATCGGCATAATGATCCTCAATGAGAAGAGATGGCCTTGTGGGCAAGCCCCGCGATATGAGATTGTCGGCTACATTTATTACGTCAGGAATCGATCTGACGATCGAGGGTTGCTCGGAGCTTTCCATTTCGATATCGAAATAGCAAAGACTTCGAAAGAGCCTGTCGAGACTGTCGTCTTCGACGAGACGTTCTTTGTGGAGTCGTTCTCGAACGCTGTCGAGGACGTATCCTGCCTGAAGTTGTTTGATGCTCATGATTCCCTCACAGGAAGATCCCGATGAGTGAGGCTATGAATGAAACCCCTCCAACGCCGACTGCCGCTATGGCTATCTTCTCAATACGTTCGAGTCGTGCTTGCTCCGCTTCCAGGTTTTGCATGGCGGCTTGAAGGGCGTCTCGCTGAGATGAATGAGCTTCTTCGATCTTTTTCTCTATGGCTTGGAGAGCCTCTCGACATGATGATTCTGATGCTTTGAGCTGTTCGTTTGTGGCGAGTTTTCTGATTCGAGGCATTACCTCTTTCTCAACTATTTCTTCGAGCTTTTGGATATTATCGTTGCATTTTCCAAGCTCTGAGTTCTTAATCTCGCTTACTAGCGGGTCAATCTTACTAAGAAGTTGGCTGCTTGATGAGGAAAGCTGTTCACTGCAATCTTGCAGAGCTTGTGCAGCGCTTTTGCTGGCTTTCGAATAACTTTCTTGGACAGAGTTCAGCGTAGCGGCTGCTTTCTCGGTTGCCTGCTTGGAGTTATTGATGACTTCAAGGGCATTCGCTAGCCTTGCCAGCTCATCTTCCATTTCTTCGAGTTGCTTATCGATTTCGTCGATCATAGATGTGCTCCTATTCGTCGTGATCGTAGTAATCTCGCAGATAAGCTTGTATAAGCATTTCGTGCATTTCATCTGTTGCCGCCGCCGCTATGCTTCTTTTGGAGACGAATGCTCCGTTGGCGATAAGCAGTTTTGCCAGTTTGATTCGATTGTTCGATGAGGCGGATACGAGTGGAGTTCTTCCATCGTGCGCTTGGTGATTAACATATGCTCCTGCGGCGATAAGCTCTTTTGCAATAGCTTCATACCCTTCACAGGCTGCGCAAAAGAGAGGGGTTGTTCCGTTTCGCCTGGGCTTATTGACATCTGCGCCTCTGCGAATTAATAGCCTGACGAGGTCGATGCGGTTTGCGATGCATGCTAAGTAAAGCGCGCTTGAGCCTCCTCTTTCAAATGTTTCGAAGCTGGCATCAGCAGATTCTCCACTTACGTTGAGGAATTCCTCAATTGCCTCCGCAGCCTCATTTTGAGCAAGCAAAAGAAAGAAGGCAAGATGGGGCGTCATGGCGTCATCGCTGATGGCTGTCGTTCCATTGGGGTTTTGATAGCTGATTTCGACTTTTTCGGAGCTGAGATTAACGGATGAAACATCCCTATGGTATTCAAATCCCTGCTCTACTGCTGCGGTTCTGTCGCTTTCAACTGCGCCGTATTGTTTCAGAAGCTGTACGATACGACTATCATTTCCGTGATTACCAGTAGCAACAAGAAGAGGGGAAAACCCGTTCGAATCGCATTTGTTTGGGTCGGCGCCGCTTTCGAGAAGGAGCTTTGCCATCTCGCAATATCCCATTTGAGACGCGGCATAAAGAGGGAAGCTCTCATCGTTTGTCACGATACTCTGGTCAGCATTGTGATTGAGCAGTATTTCGGCTGTTCTGCAGTCATTGTTGCACGCTGCAAAGAAGAGTGCAGTACAGTTGTATCCTGCAAAGGTGCGAAATCGAGCGTCTTTTGTGATGGCATTGACTTGTGCGCCGTGGTCTAACAGCAAAGCGCAAACATCCGAATAACCGTTCTGAGCTGCTCTGTGCAAAGGTGCAAATCCATCGGGAGCAAATGCTTGCACATCCGCCCCATTCTTTATAAGTAATTCAGCTATCGCAGATTTTGCTTGCTGGCGCCTTTCCACCCATCTTTTTGCTTCGTCTGAGTGAGGTGTGACATCTTCAAAAAGCGCAAGATGGAGAGGCGGAAGCATTTGAGCCGAAAATGATTCCATAGAGTCGATCATATCGGCTGTGGCACCGGCTTTATTAATATCTGCACCATTTTCGACAAGGAGCTTGGCCATCCCTAAAAAACCATCGATGCATGCGATTTGAAGGGGAGTCCAATGAGTGGCGGAAGGCAAATTGACATCGGCACCATGGTCGATGAGCAGTTTTGCTCCTAAGAGCGCTGCTTGCCTTGATCGGAGAGTTGGGGGAACGATAGGTTGAATTGCGGGGCAGGTGACGTTTGCGCAATCGATGAGGGGAGTGTGCCCCCCGATGCCGGCGCAATTGGGATCTGCTCCGATATCCAATATCGACTCTGTTATTTTGGGCGAGATTTGGGTTGCTGCCTCTAGAGGTGTGATGCCGCAATTTTTCTCGCAGGTCTTGTCGAAATCAAACCCCACTTCGGCAAGAAAATTCGTATAGTCTGCAAGTTTATCGAATACCCATTCGGGTGGCCGCTTTGTCGGCTTGTTCGTAAAAATAAGAAGCGTTTGGTCGTCCTCTTCGTCTCCGTATACGATGTTGTAGTTGAGCATGAGTCCGAATGCGTTGACCCCGTTATCGTTGGCGCAGTTGGCATCTGCTCCTGATTTGACGAGAGCACGCGCTATTTCAAGGGAGGAATAGAAAGCGCTGTTGCGGATGTTCGCGAGTGAAGTGCGACAGCATGCGAGAAATGGGGACAATCCATCCAGCATAGCGTTTGCGTTGGCGCCCTGTTTTAGAAGTTGCTTGACATCTTGAATGGACGTATCGGGGTCGTTGCATGCGGAAAGTAGCTTGCGGTTTAGTTCGGTGTTGCCAGCGGTTGTGCTTGAGTTTGAGCTAGATGTGGCTGTGGGTTTTTCCGAATCAGCCCCACTATCATTCGAGACGTAAGATTTGAGGAATGAGGAAAAGGCTAGTATAGGATTAGAACGCTTGCTATCTCTTGGGGGGGGGTCATGATGATTCCTCTCTTTGCTTGATTGTCCTTGATTTAATCTAGCACATTTTCCACGCATTCTTCCATTTTTCTATATGCGAGGTGCGAGTTAAGTTTTGCGGGAAAAGCCGACCGGAAGCCTTGCCGGTGCGACGGGGATCGGGGCGCCGTCGGCGCTGCGGATGACCGCATTCTAGCACGACCTGGCGCGGAAGCGCGCGTTGGACCTCATCGCCCA
>NZ_DBFSAP010000053.1:0-78394 GCF_048412355.1 Ellagibacter sp. | reverse complement strand
AATCTTCATGCTCTGCTTCCTTTTGTCCTTATCCAGAAGAGGAAGACGACGTTGCCGTCCGTCCGCTCCATTCCTTGCGTTGCGAGTTGATTGCGGCCCCTTCAGTCGCTCGGCAGTCCTGCTCGCACAAACAGCCCACTGGGCTGTTTGGCTCGTGCGGAACTCGCTTTGTGAAGGAACCGCAATCAACTTATCGAACCGAGAGCAAGCCAGTCGTTCACGCCCCAACAACAAGTAGAAGACGCGCGACGGTGCTCACAAAGCGAGTTCCTCAAGCGTTGCGAGGACCATCTGAGCGCCCGAGCGTCGCCCAGGCTGCCTTTGGTCCCTCGACCCCTAGCGAGCGGAGAGCGCGCTGCGGCGCTCACAAAGCGAGTTCCGCAGCGCAGCGAGGACTGTCTGAGCGACTGAGCGTCGCCGCGTGCTCTCCGCAGACCCGCAGGTCAACCGCCCAAGCTACTTGCTCCGCGCCCACGCGGCGAGATGCTCGAGAATCACGTCGTCTTCCACTTCCCTCAACTCCCATTGCCCGATGTCGAGCGGCAGCACAAACTTCACCACGCCGCCGCGCACCTTCTTGTCGCGCTTCATCACGGCAAGCATGTCCTCAGGCGCCGCCGACCAGGAAAGCGCGGGAAGCCCCAGCTCATCGAGGAGATTGTCCTGCGCACGCACCACATCAATCGAGGTGCCCGCAATCGCCGCGCCCAAACGTGCCGCAAAGCGCATGCCTTCCGCAACCGCCGCACCATGGGAATACGTGCCGTAGCCAGCAAGCGACTCCACCGCATGCCCCAGCGTGTGACCGTAGTTCAGGCACTCGCGCACGCCGCGGCTTTCCGTCTTGTCCTGCGCAACGACGTCGGCTTTGAACACGACGGAGCGCGCAATGGCCTCGGCGGTCACATCGTGATCGCGCGACGCAAGCGCGGAGGCGTTATCGGTCAGCCAGAAAAAGAACTCGTCAGAGTCGATCACCGACGACTTCGCGATTTCCCCGCAGCCGCATGCCCATTCGCGAGAGGGCAACGTGGAGAGCGTCTTGGTCGAGGCGCACACGTAGGCGGGCTGTGTGAAGGTGCCTACGAGGTTCTTACCTGCGGAAAGGTTCACGCCCGTCTTGCCGCCGACCGAGGAGTCAACCATGGCGAGCAGCGACGTGGGTGCCTGTACCACGGTGATGCCGCGCATGAAGGTAGATGCGGTGAACCCGGCAAGATCGCCCACTACCCCGCCGCCGAGCGCTACGACAGCGCAATCGCGACCGAGCTTCAAGCCCGCCATCGCTTCCCAAATCTCACCTGCGACCTCCACAGACTTCGTTTTCTCCCCCGCGGGGACGACAATTTCGCTCACGCGGTAGTCCGCAGCGCGAAGCGACGACTTCGCCTCCTCGAGATACAGCGGGGCCACGTTGTCGTCGGAGATGACTAGGATGCGCGGCGCGCTTTCCGTGGCGTCGATGCGGCGCAGGTAGTTCCCCAGCCCATCGAGCACATCGGCGCCGATGCGCACATCGTAGGGTCGCTCATCGGGGATGTTCACGATCACTTTCGTCGCTGGCACAATATGCCTTCTTTCTCGAGTGCGCGCTGGACCTCGCGCGCGATTCGCGGGACGCTCTTGCCCGCCGTGTTGATTTCCACATCTGCCACGCCCGAATACAGCGGCGCCCGCTCCAGGCAGCGTTTGCGCGCAACGTCGATATCCTGGAACAACGGGCGGCTCGACTTGTCGGAGATGCGGCTCGCGGCCTCGTCCACCGTCACCTGAAGGTGAACGACGAACCCCGATTCGGCAAGAATCTCGCGGTTTTCCTCGCGCAGGACGACACCGCCCCCGCACGAGATGACGAGCGGCTCCTCCTTCGAGGCAAGCTCGCGCAGGACATCGGTCTCGATAGCGCGGAAAGCATCCTCGCCGCCTTCCGCGAAGATTTCCTTCACGCGCTTGCCCTCGCGGCGCTCAAGGTAGGTGTCCATGTCGACCGACGAGATGCCGCAGGTGCGCGCAAGACGGCGCGCGACGCTCGTTTTCCCCGCACCCATGAAGCCCACGAAGAACACGGGGCGGGCGAGTTGCATGGGTTCCGCCGTCATCGGGACATCGTCCTCAGGCGCGCCTTGTACGACTTGAGGTTCGCCTTGATATCCGCCATGCAGGAGCCACCGAACATCTCCTGGTACGCGTTGGCCAGCACAAACGCCACCTCGCCTTCCGCAACCACAGCGGCGGCGGGCACGGCGCACACGTCGGAGCGCTCCTTGGAGGCATCGGCAACCTCCAGCGTGTCCATGTTCACCGTGGCGAGCGGACGCATGAGCGTGGGAATGGGCTTCATCGCGACGGTCGCCACAAGCGGCAGCCCCGTCGTCATGCCGCCCTCGAGACCGCCTGCGTTGTTCGATGTGCGCGTGAAGCAATCGCGCTCGCGGTCGAGCACGATGGGGTCGTGCACCTCGCTCCCCAAGCGGCGGGCGACCTCGAATCCCATCCCGAACTCGACGCCCTTCATCGCCTGGATGGAAAAGAGCGCCTGGCCCAAGCGTGCCGTCAAGCGATCGTCCGCCGTCGCATAGCCGCCAAGCCCGGGAACAAGGCCCGTCGCCACGACGCGGAACGTGCCGCCAATCGTGTCGCGCTCGGCCTTCGCGCGCTCGATTTCCGCAATCATCGCGCGAGTCGCCTGCGCGTTCGGACAGCGGACCTCGCTCGTCTCGATGTCGAGCGGCGTGTAGTTCATGCAGTTGACAAAGGGGCTTTCCTCGCGAAACTCGGCTTCGCCGATGCGATTCACATACGAGAACACCTCGACGCCCAGATCAGCAAGGAATTCGCGCGCGATACCGGCCGCCGCCACGCGAGCGGCGGTCGAGCGGGCGCTCGAGCGCTCGAGAATGTTGCGGCAATCGTCGGTGTTCGTCTTCAGAGCACCCACCAGATCGGCATGCCCCGGCCGCGGCGTCACTTCGCGCACCAGCCCCTCAGGCTCCTCACCGAATACGGCCATGCGGTCCGTCCAGTTCTCCCAATCGCGATTGCGGACCGTGAGCGTCACCGGCGAGCCGATGGTCTTCCCGAAACGGATGCCCGACGTGACCTGCACGGTGTCACGCTCGATGGACTGCCTGCCGCCGCGCCCGTAGCCCGATTGGCGGCGAGCCAGGTCGGAGTTGATCTGGGATTCGGAGACCCGCAGGCCCGCAGGCACGTCCTCGACGATGGCGGTAAGGCATGGGCCGTGGCTTTCCCCGGCAAAGACGTAACGCATAGAGAATCGCTTTCCTATCGAGTTCGTATAGTTTCTGGCACATTGTAGCGCATGAGAACACAACCGCCCTGTTCAGGCGTATATGTGCAGGATGATTCCAATATGGGGAGCGCGAGCGGCCTTTTGCATGCGCAATCCAGCACGAGCGTATCCGACGAGGCTTCGCACCAGCGCACCGCACGCCGCAGGTCCGTCCTCCGCGCGAGCAGCCCGCTTCTATTTCACGCCAAGTTGCTGGGCGAGCTTGCTTGTTGATCCCGTGATCTCGCTCGCGTCGCCGCCCGCCTCGATGGTCTGCATCATCGATGCAAGGGCGTTTTCGTCGCAGAACACATACGATGCGCTCTTGTACATGCCGGTGATTGACGGAACCATGCACGATGTCATCGTAAGCTCGCCGCCATCTTGAAACTGGGTGGCCAGACTGTACAGATCGGTGACGGACATGTCGGTGGTGATGCTGCCCGCAGCCGTCTGCACAATGCCTGGAAGCTTCGCCAGCGGCATCGAGAGAATCTTCTCTGCAAGCGCCGCGATGAGCTTGCGCTGGTTCGCCGTGCGCGTGAAGTCTCCATCAGCGTAGGCACGGCTGCGCGCGAACACGAGAGCGGTCTCTCCGTCCATATGCTGCTCGCCGGCCTCGATGATGATCTTCTTCTGGCCGATGACCGACCCATCGGCATCGGGGTCGTTGATACGCTGGTCAACCGTCACATCGACCCCGCCCACCGTGTCGACAAGGCCAATCAGACTGTCGAAATCGACCTCGGCGTAATGCGAGATGTTCACACCGAGAAGCTCGCTCGCCTCCTTGATGGCAAGTGCAGCTCCGCCGTAGGAATACGCGGCGTTGAACTTGCAGTAGCCGTAACCGTCGATGTTGATCATCGTGTCGCGGGGAATCGAAACGAGTGTCGCGGAATTGGTCGTCGGGTCTACGCGCACGACGATGTTCGTGTCGGAGCGGGCGCCCATGGACTCATCGTCCGCACGGGCGTCCGAGCCGATGAGCATCATGTAGAAGGGCTCGTCGAAGCTCGTCGTCTTAACGAGAACGTCATTGATCTCGTCGAGCTCGGTCGCGCTTTTCTGCCCCTTGGTGAGCGTATCGTTCACGCTGTTCACCCACAGGGCGGCCGCCGTACCCGCCCCAACGAACACCACGAGCACGGCAAGAACGACCGCAATCGCGATCTTCTTCCCGCGCGAGCCCTTTCGATTCTTCTTTTGGTAGTTAGGGTTCGAACGGGAGTATTGCGAGGTGGACGAGGGGTTGCCGCGCTGTGCCCCAGCAGGTTTGACGGCAGAGTACGCCCCTTGCGGGAAGCTTTGGGGCTCGCCGTGCGCCCGAGACCCGCCGTGCGCCGCCTTCGCGCTGCGAGCCCGACCTTCGCCATGCGCCGCGCTCACGCCGCACGCTCCGTTTGCCTGACTTGCGCCGCTTGTCGACTTCGACCCGCGCGGCGTCTTTCCCTGGGGGCTGGGCCCTCGATAGTGCTGTGGCATTTCTTCTCCTTACATCCAGTCCCCAGAATTATTCTTCTATACGTTGAAACCGGCGGCGTTCGCCATAATCTCGAACAGTTCGTCGAACGAGAGCTCGCAATCGATGCCCGACACGTCGCACACGGCCTGCACCGTAGCGACCGCCTGCGCGACGAGCATTCCGCCGCCGTCCGCAAACGTGCACCCTGCGGCCTTGGCGCCCGCCGCGAAGGCGGTTTCCCCATGCGCGTAGACGACGTCGAAGGCGCGCTGGCCCTCGCGGAAAAGCGAGACGTCGAACGGCGCCGGATCGCCCTCGCGCATCCCGAGCGGCGTCGCGTTGATGATAAGGTCGGCTGCGGCGATGGCCTGGGTCGACGTGGTGTAGCTGCCGAACTTGAACGCGGTCTCGTCGTAGGCGGTGAGGAAGCTTCGGTGCCCGTCGACGGCAGCCTGCAGGTCGACCGTCGCATGAGCGAGCGTGCCGAACTCGTCCACATAGCGGTCGAGCACCTCGCACGCACGCTCCTTATCGCGCGAGAGCAGAAGCACCTCGGAAGCGCCCGCGATCGCCGCAGCGTGGAGGATGGCGAGCGCCGTGGGCCCCGTGCCGCATATGGCGACCTTCGCGCCGTCGAAAGAGAAGCCCGCGCGCTCGAGATATCCCACGCAGCCCCGACCGTCGGTGTTGAAGGCGATAAGCGCGTCACCCTTCTTCACGAGGATGTTCGCACCGTGTGCAAGCTTCGCCGACGCCGCGCGCGCCGTGGCAGCCGCAAGCGCCTCGGGCTTGTACGGCGTCGTGATGTTTACGGAAAGGAAGTCGCGCGCCGCGAGAAACGCCTTCGCTTCAGCGGAGGTTTCGCAATCCATTAGGTCGTATTCCCAGGGAAAGCCCAGCTTCGCGTATACGGCGTTGTACATCACGGGCGACTTCGAGTGAGCCACCGGATGTCCGAGCACATAGAGCTTCTGCGGGATGTTGCGAACGTCGTTTTCCATAGCTAGATGCGCACCTCTTCTCCCCGCTCGCATGCGACGGGGGCCTCTGGCTGAGCATCGCCCATAAGCACTCGCTCGAAGTGGCGCAGGAACAGCGTATGAGGCAGGTCCTGCTCAACGAGCGGCTGAATAAGGTACGCCTTGATTCCCACCGTATGGGCACCGAGCACGTCGGTCATAAGCTGGTCGCCGATTGCGACCGTATTCTTGCGCTTCGCCCCGATCTTGCGCATCGCGGTGAAATACGCGGGAGGGCACGGCTTCATCGCCTTGGCAACGATGGGAAGCCCCACCTCGTCAGCGAAGTCGTACACCACCTTGTGCCAATTGTTGGACAGCAAACAGATCGTCACACCCGCCTCGCGCGCGCAGCCGAGCCACACGCGAGCATCGCGCGGAATCACCTGCGTGTCGCGGGGGACGAAGGTGTTATCGATGTCGAGCAGCACGTTTTCAAACCCGCATCCAAGGATGTCCTTCTCGATAGAGATCTGAGAAAGACGGGAGAAATATCGATCGGGTTTGAAATATGCCATGGACTTCCTTTGCGTGAACTGCCGCAACAGCGCCTACGAGTGAGCGGCGACGGTCGCCTGGTGCTCGTCGTAGGTCTTGTCGAAGAAATAGTCAATCGTGCCCTGGTCATTCGGCCAGAACGAGAAGAAGTAGTAGTCGTCGAAATCGGGCGCTGGATTGCATGCCGCCTGAAGGCTGCCGATGCTCGGAGAGCAGATGGGCGTCGGGGGCAGACCGGCATGGCGGCGCGTGTTGTAGGCGCTGTCCGTAGTCCAATCGTAGTTGTCGGGATCGCCGCCGATCTCGTAGGCGGTCGTGGCGTCCGAGCCCAGAAGGCCGTACGTCGGCGCACCTGTGTTCAGCAAGCGGTTGTAGAAGACCGCCGACACCTTCGCACGGATATCGGCGTCGTCGCTTGCCTCTTTCTCGATAATTGAAGCGAGGATGAGCGTCTTGTACGAGTTGAAATTCTTGCTGGTGGGATACGAATAATCGAGCGTCGCCACCTCGGTCTGGTACTGCGAGAGCATCGCGCGGATGAGCGAGTCCGCCGTATCGGTTGAGCTCACCGCATATGTTTTCGGGAAAAGGAAGCCCTCGAGCGAGTTCGTGCCCGCATCCTTCAGGAAGGGGAAGTCGCTCGCGTACACGCTCGCATTGGATGCCTGCGCCTTGAAGTCGTCGGCAGAGATGCGTCCATTCGTGGCATCGCTTACGCGACCAGCGATATTCGCCAAGGTAAGGCCTTCGGGGATGGTGACGGAAGGACCCGTCAAGCCAGGGCCCGCGGAGAGCGTCTTCGCAAGGTCCTCAAGCGACATGCCACCCGTCAGCGTGTACGTGCCCGGTTGCAGTGAACCATCGAGACCGAGGTCGGACACCGTCTTCGTGAAGTCGCCCGCAGACGAGACAAGACCCGCCTGCTGTAGCGATTGCGCGATGGAAGACGTCGACTCGCCATCGGCGACCTCGACGGTGACCTGCTGGCCGTCGGCGACGAGGTTGCCAGACGTGCAACCGCGAACAAGCGTGGACACGCCGAGGATGAGAAGCAGCGCCACGACAACGATGACCGCGATGAAGGCAATCATCGGCCCCTTCGAACGCTTCGGTTGCAGCGCGCTCGTGTCGTAGGTCCGAAACTGGCGATCGCCCATGGAATGCGCAACGCGCGCCCGATGATTCGGACGCGAAGAATAGGTGATTTGGCGTTTGAATGGAGCCATCGGTTACCTTTCGAGATTGCGAGCAGCCCGTTCGTCGAGCCATGCCTGCAGAAACAGACTTGCCGCTATCATATCCACTTTGCCTCGCATGTCCTTCTCGCTTAGGCCCTTTTCACGCAAACTGCGCTTGGCCTCGCGCGAGCTAAGGCGCTCATCTGCGAATTCATGGGGAATGCCACAGTTTTTGGAGATGGCGTCGGCCACCTTGCGAATGCGCTTCGCCTGCGGGCCTTCCTCGCCTGCAAGCGTTTTGGGAAGCCCACACAACAGCAGCTCGGGCTCCCAGTCCTCGAGCACGCGTTTGAACGGCTTCGCGTTGTCCGTCACTTCCCGAGCAGGAAGAACGCAAACGGGGGAAGCCACGCGCTCGCCGGGATCGCACACGGCAATCCCCACGCGGACTTCCCCGATATCGAGAGCAAGTATACGCACAGCTTAGAGCAGCATCTTCCTGGCCGACTCGAGCGCTGCGTCGATGCCGGACACGTCCTTGCCGCCCGCCTGGGCCATGGTGGGCTTTCCACCGCCGCCACCCTTGACGCACGGGGCGATTTCCTTGATCACCGCACCGGCATTGAAGCCAGCGGCCACAGCCTCGTCGGTGCCTGCGGCCAGAAGCGTGGCCTTTCCGCCGTTCTCGGCGATGAGCACGACAGCGCCCGGGGTTTCCATGCGGGCGCGAACGACGTCCCACATGTTGCGCATCGCGCCCGGCTGGGCAATCTTCACGCGGCTGATGATGACGGGATAGCCGCCCTGCGCCTGCTTAGCAGCCGAAAGAAGCATGTTCACGCCGTCGTCGGAGATGGCGGTCTTCGCGGCCTTGCGGGTCTTCTGGAATTCCTTCAGCGCCTTCATGTTGGCAGCCGTGCGCTCGGAGACGTCGAACAGCGGAACGCGCAGCTCGGCAGCGGTTTCCTTCAGCTCGGCCTCGATCTTGTTCACGTACTCGAGGGCGCCGAAGCTCGTCACCGCCTCGATGCGGCGCAGGTTCGCGCCGACGCCGGTTTCGGAGGTGATCTTCACCAGGCCGATTTCGGCAGTGTTGGCCACGTGGCAGCCGCCGCACAGCTCGCGGGAGAACTCGCCGCACTCGACGACGCGCACAACGTCGCCGTACTTCTCGCCAAACAGCGCCGTCACGCCGGACTCGCGGGCGGCGTCGAGCGAGGTCTCGTAGATATTGGTGGCGACGGCGGACATGATTTCCTCGTTCGCGACGCGCTCGACCTCGGCCAGCTGCTCGGGCGTGGTGGCCTCGAAGTGCGTGAAGTCGAAGCGCAAGCGGTCGGGCCCGACGTAGGAACCCGCCTGCTTCACGTGATCGCCCAGCACGCGGCGAAGCGCTGCGTGCAGGATATGCGTCGCGGTGTGGTTGCGGGTGATGCGGGCGCGGCGCGCACCGTCGACCGCCGCGGTGACCTCGTCGCCCACGGCGATGGTGCCGGACGCGACCTTCACCTTGTGGCACACAAGTCCCTTCTCGGGAGCCTTCGTGTCGAGCACGTCCGCCTCGGCGTTGACGCCGCGAAGCGTGCCAGTATCGCCGACCTCGCCGCCCATCTCGGCGTAGAACGTGGTCGTGTCAAGTACGATTTCGCCTTCCTCACCTGCGGAAAGCTTTTCGACGCGCTCGCCGTTCGCAATGATGGCGACTACCTTCGCCGCGCATTCCAGCTCGCTGTAACCCACAAACTCCGTGGCACCGACTTCCTTCAACACGTCGGCGTGGATACCGCCGTAGGTGCTCCAAGCAGCCTCGGCGTCCTTCGTGTTGGCGGCGCGGGCGCGCTCGCGCTGTTCGTCCATGCAGCGCTCGAAGCCCTCCATGTCGACCTTCACATTGCGGTCGGCGCACATCTCCTCGGTCACCTCGACAGGGAAACCGTAGGTGTCGTGCAGGGTGAAAGCCTCCTCGCCCGAAAGCGTGTCGCCCTCGAGCTTGTCGAGCGCCTCCGCGAGAAAGACCTGGCCCTGGCGCAGCGTGGCGCCGAAGCGCTCTTCCTCGGAAAGGATCACGCGGCGAATGAGCTCGCGGTTTTCCACGACCTCGGGATACACCGAGCCCATGAGCTCCACGATCTCGTCGACGTAGTCGTTCAGGAACGGCCCCTCGATGCCAATCATGTGCGCCTTTTGGATGGCGCGACGAAGCAGGCGGCGCAGCACGTAGCCGCGGCCCTCGTTGGAGGGAAGGATGCCGTCGGCGATCATGAAGGTGACCGAGCGGCTGTGGTCGGCGATAATGCGCAGCGACTTGTCCACCGCCGCGTCCTGCTTGTAGGTCTTGCCCGCCAGGCGCTCGCCCACGCCGACGAGGCTGCGGAGCACGTCGGTGTCGTAGTTGTTGGTGACGCCCTGCATGATGGCGGCGATGCGCTCGAGGCCCATGCCGGTATCGATGTTTTTGGTGAGCAGCGGCGCGAGCGTGCCGTCTTCCTGTCCGTCGAACTGGGTGAACACGCAGTTCCAGAACTCGAGGTAGCGGTCGCAATCGCAGCCGGGCTTGCAGTCGGGGCTGCCACAGCCGACTTCGGGACCCTGGTCGAAGTAGATTTCGGAGCAGGGGCCGCAGGGGCCAGTGGGGCCGGCGCGCCAGAAGTTATCGTCCTCGCCGAGGCGCGAGATGTGGTCCTCGGGAACGCCGAGCGACTTCCAAATCTCGATCGTCTCGTCGTCGTCCTCGAACACCGTGAAGTAGAGCTTTTCCGCCGGCAGGCCGAGCACCTCGGTGGAGAACTCGAAGGCCCAGGCGCACATCTCGTTCTTGAAGTACTTGCCGAAGCTGAAGTTACCCATCATCTCGAAGAACGACAGGTGGCGCGCGTCGCCGATGTTGTCGATGTCGTTGGTACGCACGCACTTCTGCGCGGTCGTGGTGCCGATGTAGGCCGGATCGAGCTCCTTTTGGTGAAGGAAATAGGGCTTGAACTGCACCATGCCGGCGCTCGTCAAAAGCAGCGACGGATCGTCGGGGATGAGGGAGGAGGACGGCATGCGCTTGCATCCCTTCTCCTCGAAGAAGGCGAGGTACTTCTCGCGGATTTCTGCGGTGGTCATGTACTTCATGGTGGTTGTTCTTCCCTTATCACTCAAGAACGCCCCGCAGGAATGCGGAAGCGCTCGTTTCCACGTTGTCAACAGCGCGAGGCGCCGCTATTTCTTTTCTTCCTTTCCGCGCAGGCGCTCCCTGATTTTGCGCCTGTTCTCGGCATTTTCGGCGCGTTTCTTCTCGGCGCGCTCGAATTCCGCCGATCCGTCGGGGTGCGGGGACGTAGCATCGGCGATAGGATTCGGTGCGTCGCCGTCTTCGCTCGACGAGGGAGTGCCCAAGAAGAACACGCCGTCCTTCGAGACGAGGCGTCGACCCGTTCGCTTCTCAAAATAATACACGAAAACGGATTTCGCGACGGCAACGGCGGGAATAGATGCCAGCATGCCCACAAGCGAGCCTGAAAGCCCGCCCATTGCACCGCCAAGCGCCGAACCCGCCATGAGGGCGATGAGCGTAAGCGCCGGGTGGATGTCGACCGAGTCGGACATGATCTTCGGCGAGATGAACGTGTAAACGAACTGCTGGATCACGATGGTGCCGATGATGGCGATGACAGCGACGAGCGGACTTACGAAGATGCCGACGATCGCAGCGAGACCGCCGCCCAGCCAGGGGCCGATGATCGGGATGATGTTTAAGATGCCCGTGATGCCGCCCAAGGCCATCGAGTTGGGGATGCCGAGCACGGCGAAGAGGACTCCGCAGGCCACGCCGATGATCGCGCACTGCAGAAGCGTTCCCTTGATGTAGCCGCCCATCACGCGCGTGAACGTGATGTGGAGCATCTCGAGGTCCTCAGCGCGCGAATCGCCCACAAGGCGCTTGCATTCCCGCCCGAGCTGAGGCAGCTGCATAAGAATCCAGAAGGCAACCACGAGGGCGAAGCCGATGGCCATAAGCGCGTTGGCGAGTCCCGTGCCGAATGCGATGGCGCCCGAGGCGCTGTTCTTCGCGAAGTCACCCGCCCATTCCATGGCAGAGGCCTGCACGTCGGTGACGAATGCGCGGACGGACTCGTCCTCGAGCATGTAGGCGTAGCGCGCGTACATGTCGTTCGCCCAGTCGGAGATGCCCTGCACGTAGACGGGGACGTTCTCGATCAAGTTCGCGAACTGGGTATTCATGCCAACGCCAGGCGAGAACAAAAGGAATGCCACGAGCGCTAGCACCGCGAACATGATCACGTACCCGATGGCCGTGCCCACCGTTCGATTGATGCCGATTTCCTCGAGCTTGTTCACCGTGCCGCGCAGGACAAACACGATGATGGTCGTCCAGATGACGATGGCGACGGGCACCGAGAGGATGTTCAAAAGCTGCACGACAACCCAGGTGAGCGCAATGGCGCCCACGATTGTCCAAACGTTTAAGAAACGCCTGCGAGCCTTGTCCGTCTTATCCGATTGCTTGTTCTGCACCACGTCGCTCAAAGCCTATTCCTCCGAAGACGCCGTTTTCTCGGCATCAGATGAGGCGGTGGCACCCGTTTCCGGGGCATAGGTGAAGTATTTGTTCTCGTCGGAAGAGGCGGGCTCGACTACGGGCGCGGGCTCAGGTTGCGCGGCGGGCTTGGCTGCGGGGGTCGCTCCGGTCGCGGCCACGGCGGAAGCGGAAGTCTCCTCGTTAGACGCCTTGCCGGCGACTCGGCCTTTGCCGGCCGCAACTGCGGCAGCTGCGGCATCGGCGGTCGCATCAACGAAGTCGCTGACGGGATTAGGCTCGTTAGGCGCGCCCTGCCCTAAGGCGACGGACTCGTCGGACGCCTTTTTCGGCGTGAACTTCCGGCGGACCTTCTTAGTGACGGAGTTGACGAGCTCGAGGGGCGCATTGGTCACCGTATCGACCGCGTTCACGGCACTCGATGCCGAGCTGGTGATCTCCCCCACGTCCTCGAGAATCTGATCGAGACGCATGACTTCCAGATTCGCGGCGTCGACCGTAAGGGACACGCGATCGACCAGGGGGTCGATTTTGTCGCACACGGGCTCGAGCGATGCCGTGATCTTCTCCACGTGCTCGAGCGTGGGCTCGAGTTGCTTCTGCACGCTCGTCACCGTTTCGCGAGTCTTGCGAATCGTCATGACAAGCTCGATGACAAACCACACCAAAACGATGCCGACCAGCACATATACCACCGGCAAAGCAACGTTTATCACGCTGAAGAAATCCATCCGCGCCTCCTTCGTTTTGAAGCCTTAACTATAACACTTCACCCGTTCCATCAGGCTCTTTCCGCGGCGTTTTCACCTGCTGTTCATAGGCTTCGGGCGCGGGAGCAGGGACATCCACCGAGTGTGCCGTTTGGGCGGAAGCGTCCGAAGGCACTTTGCCCTCGGAGGAGAGCTTCCTTTCAGCAGAAGCAGCAGTCGCGTTGCGCTTCGCCCCTCGCGAGGAATTGCCTGCCGTAGCGCGGCTTTCCGCCGTGGTGCGGTCCCCTGCCGTAGCGCGGCTTTCCGCCGTGCGGCCGAGCACCGCCGCGCGGTCGCGGGCGGCGGCATCCGCGCGGTAAGCTTCCCAACCCCGCTCGCTCGGATGATAGAAGCAGCCGCGCTCCAAGCCATCGGGAAGGTAGCGCTGCTCGACCCATCCTTCGGGGTAGTCGTGGGGATATTTGTAGGTTCCGTAGTTCTCGGATCCTGGGCGATGCCTATCGCGCAGGTAGTCAGGAACCTTGCGCGCAGGCCCATGCCGCACCTCGGCGAGCGCCGCATCGATTCCCGCCTCCGCGGCGTTGCTTTTCGGGGCGAGCGCTAGGTATATCGCCGCCTGTGCCAGGTTGATGCGGCATTCCGGGTAGCCGATGACCTCGGCGGACTTGAACGCGGCTTCTGCTATGAGGAACGCTTGCGGGTCGGCGTTGCCCACGTCCTCCGACGCTTGAATCATCATGCGGCGCGCAATGAACTTCGGGTCTTCCCCACCGTCAATCATGCGCGCGAGCCAATAGAGCGCAGCATCAGGGTCGCTCCCGCGCATCGATTTAATGAACGCGGAGATGACGTCGTAGTGCATGTCCTTGTTCTTGTCATAGGCGAGCGCACGGTGAGGCGTTGCGCGGCGCACGATATCGACGCTGATGAGAGCGGGCTTTTTGGGAGTGCCGGGCGCCACCATCTGCGAGGCGAGCTCGAGCGTGGTAAGCGAGGCGCGCCCGTCGCCCCCGGCGAGCAGCACGATTGCGGAAAGGGCGTCGTCGGCAAGCGCATAGCGCCCGGCAAGCCCGCGCTCGTCGGCCAGCGCACGACGAACGAGCTGCGCGATTTCCCCATCGGTGAGCGAGTGAAGCTCAACCACGCGGGAACGGCTGATGAGTGCTGAGTTCACTTCGAAGAACGGGTTCTCCGTGGTGGCTCCCACCAGCACGAGCACGCGGTTCTCCACCGCATGGAGCAGCGCGTCTTGCTGGCTGCGGTTGAAGCGATGGATCTCGTCGACGAACAGGATGGTTCGAAGGTCCTGCATCGTCAGGCGCTTTTCCGCGGCGCTGATCTCGCGGCGCAGGTCGGACACGGTGCCGCCGATGGCGGAGACTTCCACAAAGGTGGCTTTCGTGTGCTCGGCGATGACGTGCGCGAGCGAGGTCTTCCCCGTGCCCGCGGGCCCGAAGAGGATGACCGAGCTTAAGCTGTCTCCCTCGATGGCGCTGCGCAACCAACTGCCGGGACCGACCGCGTCGATCTGCCCCACGACCTCGTCGAGCGTGCGCGGGCGCATGCGCACCGCAAGAGGTGCCACTTCCGCACGACGCTCGTTTTCCATTGCTGTGAATAAGGTTTCCATGGCGCGTATCATACCATGCGAACGTTTGTTTGCCCAGAGGCGAAGGAGGAGAAAAGAAATGGCCCGCCGGAAAGGGAGGTCCGGCGGGCCCAAGGAGGGGATTAGACGGTCGGGGTTAGGACCGCCTGCTGCTTTCGAAAGAAGGCAACTGCAGGATTCTTGAAGGAAGGGGGAACCTTCTCACCTGCTACTTACAGTATAATAACCACCCTTGAATCCCTTATGTTCGGCACGTGGGCATCTTATGAATCAACCAGGGCTTTTGTTACGAGTTCGTTTCTTTGGCAGCGGCGAGGGAGCGACTTCTAAACAGCAGCGCTAGCATGTTGGCAACCAAGCAATCGCTTCCACATACCCCAGGCACCTACGGGCAGCAACAATGCAATCCAGCAGAAGGCACGAGCGGCCTTCTACTTCAACTGGGCGGACGACACCCCTTTCGTTGGCGATCTTGCCAACACGCCCAATACGCGTAAGACCTACACAAAGCGAGCACAGTGGTCAGCGAATTGACGCTTGCGCGCGACTTTCCCCTCCTCGCTCGAATTCTTCCCGAGATGATGAAAACCACCCGATTTCTGGCAGGTCTCCCCCTCGAAAAGGTCATCCTCGCGAAAAGATGCCACTATCCCCAACCAAGGCAACCGCAGACGCATCCCCCAACCAAGGCCACCGTGGGATCGCTCTGCGCGTCCAGTCGCTGGGCGCCTTCTTGCAGCTTCGCCCCCAACCAACAAAAAAGCGCAGGTCGCCTGATCAGCCTGCGCTTTCGTTCTTGAGTTTCGCGAACGCTTTCCTTGCCTTATTTGCCCAGGGAAGCTCCCGCACCACCTCTGGCGCCGTCCGCGCGTGCGAGCGCTTATTTGGGAAAGCCCGTCCACCCTGGTCAGGAAACTCATCTCGCTCGGGAAGGTCGCCCACGCCTGCGGACGCTTGCCCGCGCCCGTAGACGCACCTCACTTGGGAAGACTGTCGCCGCCCGTGAACGCTTACCCCTGCTTGCGCTCGAAGAGCACGTTGTTGGTATGCAACCAGCTCTCGACCGTGCCAGTGTCGAAGCCATCTTCAGGGTCGACCACGAGCGCGTACATCTCCTCCTCGCGAAGCACCTCGTCGAGCGCGTCGGTCAGCTGAATCTCGCCACCCACGCCAGGCTTCACGTCGGCCAGAAGCTCCATGACACGCGGGCTCAGCAGGTAGCGCCCGAACACGGCCAGGTTCGACGGCGCGTCCTCGAGCGCCGGCTTCTCCACAAGCGAATCGACTTTCCACACATCATCGGAAAGTTTCTCGCCGGCGATGATCCCGAAGCGATGCACCTGGTCATCGGGCACAGGCATGACCGCGATCACGCTCGCCCCGCCGTGCTCGTCCGACACCTTCTGCATCGCGGGAAGCATCTGATTGTCGGGCACGATCACGTCGCCTAGAAGCACGTAGAACGGCTCGCCCGCCGTCTTCTCGTGCGCGCACCAGATGGCATGCCCCAGCCCGAGCGGCTCCTCCTGGTACACGTAGCTCACGTTATAGTTGCCAACGCGCTCCACCTCGTCGGCGTAAGCATCCTTGCCGCGCGCGCGCAGCGTGGAGACCAGGTCGGGATCGGGCGTGAAGTGGTCCTCAATCGCCCTCTTGGAGCGGCTGTTCACGATGACGACCTCGTCGGCCTTCGACGCCAAGCCCTCCTCCACCACGTACTGGATGACGGGGCGGTCGACCACGAGCAGCATCTCTTTCGGCTGCGCCTTCGTGGCGGGAAGGAAGCGCGTGCCCAAACCGGCAGCGGGAATAAGTGCCTTCATAGGAAACCTTTCTTCGCGAGGCAACATACAAGGAAAGCGCCCGCTCGGCGCTTTCCGGAAACTCACGGGACAGATTGTAGCACGGGGCAATTGCGCTGCCCGCGGCGCCGGCAAACGCGACCCGAAGGCCACAAAGCCCAAACGTGAACCGGCCCGCTTCCCACCTCAGAGGAAGGGAACCGGGCCGAGAATTAGCCGAAGCAGCCCGCCAGCGGATTACCGCCGGGCCGCTACTGGGCAACCAGCCGGCCGACTGGTTGCCAGCAAGTCGTGGCCGGGCCGCGGCCCCACCAGCCAGCTGGCCAGCGGGTTGCAGGTCTCGCCAGCCGGCGGAGTCCCTCGCCACTAGCCCGCCAGCTTCTTCTAGCCCCTCATCGCTTCGACATTCAGGATGATCTTCGCCATTTGGGCGCGGCTTGCACTGTCGTGCGGGCAAAGCGACCTGGTGCCGTCGAGATTATCGACGCCCAAAATCACGCCGTTGGCAAGCACCCATTTGATCGAGCTCATCGCGAAACTGGAAACATCGGCCCAGTCGGTGATCCCCTCCTCGCTCGGATCGGCGTCGGCCCCGGCAATGCCGCAGCTCTTGGCATAGCGCATCATGACGACGGCAAGCTCTTCGCGCGTAATCTCACGGTTGGGCTGCATCTCGCCCTTACCATCGACGCCCGGGACGAGCAGCGTATCGCCCAGCACGAGGTTCGCCACCAGAATGACCGGCTGACCCATGCGCGCATAACTCGCGGCAAGCCCGACGAACTTCGCTGAACTTATGTCGATCTTGCCCTCGGGGGGATCGGGCTCGACCTCGTTCGACTTCACCTTAAACGTCTTCTCGACGGTGCCACGGTAATCGCCCATGCCGGTGAGCACCACGCGACCCGTGCCGGGGGCGTCGTTGCCCTCCACGACGTAGGTATAGTCAGTGCCCTCGGTCAGCTTCACGCGGCCCTGGTAATAGAGACATTCAAATCGCCGAAAACCCGCGTTTTCGCTCTCTGGGAGACCGACCGGGACGCCCTTGCCAGCAAAAGGCCTGGTCACGATTTTCCCATTCGAGAGTAGGAGCAAAAACAGGAGCGCACAACTCGCTCGTTTGACCACCAACTTGCCACCCTGCTCCCGAAAGGCCGGTCAAGGGGTCGCACCCAATCGCGTCCCGATCCGTGGCGTATCAAGGGCCATCGCCGGAGTCCTTTCCGCTGCCTCGCCGAAACTTTTTGAGGCGCGGCGTGAGAATGCCTTCTTCTTCGGAATCGACTCGTCGTGGACATAAATCATCGATATGTGAGGAGTTAGTTTTGGAAAACTTGACTTCGAGAAAATTGAACTGGGCAAACAAGAAGCCTCACTGGGCCGTCCTCCCCCGGCGCCCTTTCCAGACTCACATATCGACGATTTCTGTCCACGATGCAGAGTTCTCTATGTTAAACCACCGTTGACATGTCGGCGATCTGCCTGGTCCAGTAGACCATGGCGTCGCCGCATTCGAAGTGCGTGAACCTCCTCGTCTTCCAGTACCGGCCCTCCGCCTCGTGCATGAAGAGCCGCTCGCGCCTGTCCATCCCGCCGCCCTTGAAGGTCTCGGCGTAGCGGAACCAGTCGAGGTAGCGCTGAAGCCTCCTGGTCGACACGCCGTTGAACCTGCGAAGGAACGCCTTCAGGCGGGAGTGCAGGGCGTTGACCATGTTGATGTCCCCGGCGGAGGGGTCCCTCGGATCGACCTCGGAGTGCCGGTAGCCCCTGGCCGCGAAGCCGTAGGACTTGTGGCCGTCGGTGACGACGGCGCTGCCCCCGGGGATCCTCGCGGCGAGCTCCGCGGAGAGCTCGCCCGCGCCCGCCGACCCGCGCCCGCATATGTCGCAGAAGCAGTCGCCGAGCTCGTTGACGCCGCACTCGACCACCACCCACTCCCTCGACCGCCCGCGCGACGCCCTCCTGCCGTCGCGCCCGTTGCGGTGGCGGGGCCGCGGGAGCCTGAGGAGCCCCGAGCGGCCCAGGTTCCCCTTCAGGCTGCCCATGACCAGGGTGCCGTCGACGTGGAAGGTCCCCGGCCGGCAGTCCGGGGTGCGCAGCGCCACGACCTCGCAGACCCGCATGCGCATGAACCACGCCGTGTAGAGGGAGACCCCGACGCGGGCCGCCGTCTCCCGCAGGGGGAGCGCGTCGGCCATGCACTCGGCGAAGGACATCCACGCCGACGCGGGCAGCTTCGACGATGCGAGCAGGCCGCGCGTGCGCGCGGAGAACGTCCTGGCGCAGCCGCGGCACAGCCACCGCTGCCCGCCGTCGCGGTCCCGGCCCTTGCGCACGAGGGAGGGGCTGCCGCACCTCGGGCAGCGCGACGGGTCGGCCGGGCCGGAGGCGCGGGAGGCGAGCTCCTCGGCGATGGCCCCCTTGAGCTCGGCGACGAGCTCCCTCTTCTCCGCAAGGGTCAGCTGCATGGCGAACTGCGACACGATGTCTTTCACGGCCCCTCCTTCTCATGGCCTCCTGGCAGATCCCATGATAGGGGGAGCCTGCTTTTCGGGAGGGCCGCCGATGGGACACCCATGTCAACGGTGGTTTAACATAGAGGCAGAGTTTTCAGCAAAGAAGGGAGGACCTGTCGCATCTCGCCCCGCTAAGCAACGGTATCACGAGCGGCATTTCACGATCGGAAACGCTCCCGCGAAAAACTTCGCGCGTCGCACAATGCGTACAGAGGGAAGAAAAGCCTGCGAAGAGTCGGTTTTCCGATGGCAGGGCAATTGGAATGCAAGGCCGCACTAGAGGATGCGCGTCCTGTCCTGTAGGCCGCTTGGTCTCAGATGGGGCAAGAAAAAAAGCAGGCCGAAATTGCTTCCGACCTGCCTAAGTTCCCATGGTGGAGATGAAGGGATTCGAACCCTCGGCCCCCACGTTGCGAACGTGATGCTCTCCCAGCTGAGCTACATCCCCACGGGTTTTGCGCTCTTGGCGCGTCGATAAATAATGACGGATGTTGCGCAGATTGTCAAATCAAATCCCGAGATGCTCAAATCGTCCACACAATACCGCAGCCGAGAGTGCAAGCAGGCAG
The DNA here is from genome assembly GCF_048412355.1 of Ellagibacter sp. Classification (NCBI taxonomy): domain Bacteria; kingdom Bacillati; phylum Actinomycetota; class Coriobacteriia; order Eggerthellales; family Eggerthellaceae; genus Ellagibacter; species Ellagibacter sp. The sequence goes on along the minus strand of NZ_DBFSAP010000053.1, from coordinate 59,193 downwards.
CAATCATCGCCCAAAAACAAGTATGCCCCGAACGAGTCGGGGCATACCTCCTTGTACCATGCGGCTGGGTTTAGGAGAGAACTTTTTCCTCGAGGACGACTTCAGTCTTCTCGGGAATAGCGTTCGGGTTTTCGATCTCGAACGGCTCGAACAGCGGCTCGCCGTTCTGGGACAGCTCGACCATGCCCGTCAGGACATCGACATACTGGTAAGACTGACGCGCCGTGCGACCGCGCTTGCGATCGACCTCCATGATGAACAGCTGCGGATGAACCTGGGTGAGAACGCCTTCGCTTTCAACGATCTTGGAGCGCCCCATGTTCGCGCGCACCTTCAGGCGCTGACCCACGAAATCATGCAGCGTGTCATGAATGGAGTCGACGATTTTTGCTTGCTGTGCTAAATCCATGCTGGCTCTTTCTCCCGCATATATAGTTATCTCGATTGCGCATTGTATCACGGACGTCAATTTTCATGCGAAATCTCGCGATAAACGGCACAAAAACCGCTATAATGGGTTAGATTCCCTTCGTAAATATGCTTTCCCCAGCGCAATGAACTCGTCAAGTGAGAGCGTCTCACCGCGTCGTTTCGCATCAATTCCGCACTCATCGAGCAAGTCGGGAATGCACCCGATGAAAGCCTTGCCGGCATTTCCCCTGCTCGCAAAATACGTCTTAAATGAATTGGAAATGGTCTTGCGGCGGCTCGCGAAGGCAGCGTCAGCCATGACGCACGTCGCCTTGAGAAGCGCGTCGTCGAGCGGAGCACCGTCGGCATCGTACACGGGCCTGCGATCGAGACGCAGAACCGACGAGTCGACATGCGGCGGCGGGAAGAAATTGTTGGGACTCACCAAAAACCGTCCCGCAGGCTCGGCGTACAAGCGCAGCTTCACCGTGTAAGCGCCATAGTTCTTCGAGCCCGGCTCGGCGCACATGCGGTCGGCGACTTCCTTTTGAACCATCACCGTCGCGCTCTCGAGCTGGGAAAACTTCTGGAAGAAATCGAGCACGAGCGTGGCCGCCACCGCATAGGGCAGGTTGGCCACGAACTTGTTGGGGAATGCGCGAGCACCGCCATCCACGCCACGCGCTTCGGGCCCTGCTTGAGCATGGGGGGCGTGCTCCGCGCGCAGTTTCGCAGCGCAGCGAGGACTGTCTGAGCACGGAGTATGCCCCCCATGCTCACCATGCGCTTCGAGTTCCACCTGAGGACGAGGGGTGTGCTCCGCGCGCAGTTCCGCAGCGCAGCGAGGACTGTCTGAGCACGGAGTATGCCCCTCGCCCTCGTTCGAAACAGCACACTTCGCCAACGCAAGATGCACTTCTTCCTCAGTCAATTCGAGCGCGTCTTTCGAGATGAGAGCAAAGCGATCTGCCCACGGTTCGAGCGTGTCCACAAGCACTGCAGGCAAATCGGCGTCGCGCTCGACCGACACCACGCGCCCCGCGCACTTCAACAGCGCGATGGTGAGCGTCCCGATTCCAGGACCCACTTCAAGCACGTCGTCGGACGCGTCAAGCTGCGCAAGCTCGACGATCTTCTGCAGAATCGCATCGTTGACCAGGAAGTTCTGACCGAGCGCATGCTTCGTCGAAAGGCTATGCTCCTCCAGGACATCGCGCGTTGCCGCAGGAGTTGCCAAGGGGGAGAGCATATTAGCCACGGCTGTTGCCCTTCTTCGAGTTACCTTTCTTCGCGGCGCCCTTCGCTCGCGCGCCGCCCTGCTGGCCGCCTCTTTTGCCCTGAGCGCCGCCGGATTTGCGCGAGCCACCGCCTGCATGCGACCCCTTCGGCTTGCCGTTCGCACCCGCGGACTTCTGGCCGCCACCTTGACGCGACGCGCTCTTCGCATGGGACGATTTCGCACCACCCGCATCATCGAGCGAAAGCTTCGTGCGCGCACCTCCGCGTGGGCCGCGCGACGATCCAGGTTCAGGCGAATCCTCTTCGCTCGAACCCGAAGACTCTTCCATCTGGGGGAACTCTATAATCGCAGCCCCGTCACCTTCTGCACCCTGCGCGGGCGCCATAGCAGAGTCAGCAGCTGCGAAGAAGTCCTCGATCGAGCGCACCTCGGCCTCGGCCGTGATCTCGCCATCTGCATCAATCTTCCCCACCCAGTCGAACACGGTTTCCAGACGGAACCCCGCAACAGCGAGTGCTGAGCGGACAATGGACACGAGCGCGGAAAACCCGTGCGGATCGCCGCCCTCGCCCACCACATGCAGCACGGCCGGGCGTTTCTCCTCGGCGCGCGCGTTCGTCCAATAGTAAGGCTGCAAACGATCGAGCAGCGCCTTCAACTGCGACGGCGGGCCCGCGAAATACACGGGGCTCACCACGGTGATCTCGTCCGCAGCGTCAATGAGCTCGTAGATTTCCTGCATATCGTCGTCGATAGCGCACGGGGCGAAGTCGTCATCGAGGGCTTCCTCGCCAAGCTCGACAAGCTTCGCGATGTTGCCGCGGCACGCATCGCAGCCCGTGCATCCCTCTACATTAAGCGTGGAAACCGGTGCGAGTGCAAGCTCGTCATCAGGGCATTCCTCGATGCAGCTCTCGAACAGCATATTGGCCAGGTGCGCGCTTCTGCCGTTCGTGCGCGGCGATCCGACGATGATAAGACGATTCAAAATTTCCCTCCCGAGCGCAGCGGTATCTGTGCGCATTGTACTATGGCCGCGCAATGCGGCGGGCTATTTCCCCAGCTGCCATGCGGTAGGCGGGCGGTTCAGCATGCTCTCTGCGTTCGTGAGCACGCGGCGGAACAAGGCCAGGCGCTCCTCCCCCTCCGCGCCGCGCACATCCGCGAGCGCGCTCTCGGTGAACACCACCATGGCGGGTTCGCACACCTCGCCGCGCAACGGCTTCGGCGCCATATAGGGAGAGTCAGTCTCCACCATGAGCTGCATCTCCGGCACGCGCGCCGCCGCATCGCGGATAGCGTCGCCGTTGTTGAAGGTGAGCGCGCCGCCGAACGTGACCGAGCAGCCCGCTTCGATCCACGGCTCCAACGTTTCCCAATCGCTCGTGAAGCAATGCAGGATGCAGCCCGCCTCGGGCCATCCCTCGTCGCGCATGATGGCGAACGCGTCGTCGTGCGCCTCGCGAACATGCAGCATCACGGGCAACCCCGCCTCTTTCGCGATGCGCACCTGCGCGCGGAACGCGCGCTCCTGATCTTCGCGCGGTGAGAGGTCGTAGTGGTAATCGAGCCCGATCTCGCCCAAACACGACGTGCGCTTATCGTGCAGCAGCGCACGCAGGCGCTCCTCGATTTCGGGACCCCAGTGCTTCGCGTTATGCGGGTGAAGGCCGGCTGCGATGCGCATCCGCGGCACGCGCGGAGACGGCTGGCCTCAACAGCGGGAGAAAAGCCGCTGCATGGAAAGCGCGGCCTCGTGGTTCCACTTTGAGAGGCTGTCGTAGGTGGTCGAGCCGTCCTCGTAGACGTCGACCACCGTGCACATGAAGCCAACCCCATGCAGGCCCGCGCGGGCGAGCGCGAGCCCGGGATTTTTCTGGTACTGCAGATGACAATGGGCATCGACCGCCAAAACGCCCAGGTCAGGCGTTTCCACGATTTTCCATTCCCCGTTTTTCTTCCGCTTGCGGAACAGGCTGTCGAAGAACTCAGGCTCGGTCGGCTCGGTCGCAGCAGGCATCGCGGTCGGCTCGCCCGCCGTTTGCGCGCCAGCCGCCTCGAGCGTCGACGCTTCAGATGCGGTCATGCCCATGTCGCTCATCTCCAAAATCGTAAACCCGATGCGCTATTCGGCGTCGAGGTCGATCTCGTCCATGTTCAGGCGCGGGAACAGCGGGTCGCCCACGGTGACAGCGTTGCCGGCGGGCAGCTGTCCCCACTTGGTGGCCGCTTCGATGTCGGTGCAAGCAGCGATGTCGCCCAGCCCAAGACGGGAGAAGACCTCAGCCGACGTGTTCGGCATGAACGGCGCCATGTAGAGCGCGATGATGCGGATCGCCTCGAGCGAGTTGTAGATGACGGCCGCCAGATCGCCCGCCGTCTCCTCTTTCTTCGCCAGGTTCCACGGGGCGCTTTCCTCCACGTAGAGGTTCACACGGCCCGCAAGCTCCTGCACCGCGGCGGCGGCACCGGTGAAGTCGACCTGCCCCAGGCACGCGTCGTACTTCGCGTAAAGCCCCTCGGCGATCGGCAGCATCGGGTTCGCCACGCGCGCGGCGGCGTCGGTGGGAACCTCAGGAACCTTACCATCGAAGTACTTCTTCGTCATGTTGAAGACGCGGCTGCACAGGTTTCCCCAGGTGTTCGCCAGATCGGCGTTGTACACCTGCACCATACGCTCCATCGAGATGTTGCCGTCATGGCCGAACTGCACGTCGCTCATGAAGTAGTAGCGGTACGCGTCCACGCCGAAGATCTTCACGAGGTCGGCGGGTTTCATGCCGTTGCCCTTCGACTTCGACATCTTCTCGCCCTTGGTGAGCAGGAAGCCGTGGCCGAACACGGTGTGCGTGACGGGCAGCCCCGCCGCCATGAGCATAGCCGGCCAGATCACGCAGTGGAAGCGCGTGATGTCCTTGCCGACGAAGTGGTACTGCATGGGCCAGCGGGATTCGAACTCGCCTTCGCGGGACTCGTCGCCGTAGCCGATGCCGGTGAGGTACGCGAGCAGCGCGTCGGCCCATACGTAGGCGACATGCCCCTCGTCAAACGGCATGGGCACGCCCCAGTCGAACGTGGAACGGCTGATGGAGAGGTCTTTCAGGCCGCTCTTCACGAACGAGACGATCTCGTTGCGACGGGTTTCCGGGCGGATGAAGTCGGGGTGCTCGTCGTAGAACTTGAGCAGCGGCTCCTGGAACTCGGACAGCTTGAAGAACCAGTTCTCCTCGCCGCCGGCCTTCTGCACCGGACGCTTGCAGTCGGGGCAGACGAACTCGCCGTCCTCGTTCTTCTCGAGGTCGGACTCGGCGTAGTAGGTTTCCTCGTGCACGCAGTACCAGCCCTCGTAGCTGCCCTTGTAGCAGTAGCCCTTGTCGTAGAGGTCCTGCCAGAACTTCTGCACGGTGCGGGCGTGACGCGGCTCGGTCGTGCGCACGAAATCGGTGTAGGTGATGTCGAGAAGATCCCACACGTCACGGAAAGCCGGCTCCATGGAGTCGCACCATTCCTGCGGCGTCATGCCCTTCGAGGCGGCCGTGTCGGCGACCTTCTGCCCATGCTCGTCCATGCCGGTGACGAACGCCACGTCGTAGCCGTTCATGCGCTGGTAGCGCGCAACCGTGTCGGCCGCGACGGTGGTGTACGCCGTGCCCAGGTGCGGGGCGGCATTCACGTAGTAAATCGGTGTGGTGAACGAATAGGTTCCCTTTGACATCATGTGTTCCTTTGCATCGTGGCAGGTCAGGCGAATGGTGCCCTTATGCCGAATTCACGTCACCCGCGCGTCATCGGACGCCATGCGGGCAAGCAGTTATTTTATCACGCGCAAAGGAGCGCACGAGAAGTTACCCGTAGAACTTCACGTCGGGGAAGGGAGGGGGAAAGAGGGAGGGGGTCCTGCCAGCCAAAGCGAAAACGACACAAAGCGCATCGAAACATGGGCCATGGATCCTCGCCTCGGGTAACGTCTCCGCCGATATGTCACCCCGCGTTTAACATACCCCGCCTTTCGGTAGATGCACCCGCAGTAAGACCCCTGTAGAGTTGTTGAAAGGAGAACGAACCCGAGCAAAGGAGGCATTCATGCTGGAAAGAGGACAAAAAGTAGCGATCAACTACGCAGGATGGCTGGAAGACGGCACGGAATTCGTGAACACCTGGCTAGTGCCCGACAGCGTTACCATCACCGTCGGGGCAAGCGGGCTCCTCCCTGCCTTCGAAGAGCAGCTCTTGCCTATGGAAAACGGCATGCGCCGCACCTTCTCCATCCCCTGCGAGAAGGCTTACGGAGCCTACGACCCCTCAGGGGTCATCTCCGTCGCAGCTGATATGTTTCCCCATGCGAGCGAGCTGCCAATCGGGCAATGCATCGAGTTTTCCATTCCTGGCGGCAAAGCGCGTGCGAAAGTCCTTGCCATCGAAGACGGGCAGGTTCTCTTCGATACGAACCACGAGCTGGCGGGACACGACTTGTCTTTCGAAGTAGAACTCGTCGACGACGGCACGACCACAGCGCTCGAAGCCGAAGGCAGCTCAACCGGCTGCGGGTGCAATCGCCTGCGCAAGTCCCTTGGAAGATGCGACTGCGATCACGAGCACGCACATCACTGAAACCCGCTACAATGAAATAGCACGCAATTCGCGGAACGCGCACGCCAATAGCCAGGGGGAGCCATGGGGGCAAGGGAAGCTTTCGAGAGGTGCTTTAGAGAACTCGTGATGGAGAAGCCGTACCAGAAGATCACGGTTACGGAGATCTGTCGCAAGGCCCATCTTTCCAGGAAGACGTTCTACGACAACTTCCAAGACAAAGAAGAGATTCTTCAGGCCATCTTCGAGGACGACGTCGTAAAGCCCGTCCGCACGATGAATACGCTGCTCTCCGTAAGGCAATCTCGCGATTTGCAGGGGATCTACATGCAAAACGTCTACGTCCCCATATACGAAGACAAAGAGTTCTATCAGAAACTTATCCGCCCGATGAAAGGGGTCGACGACACCTTCGTCCGCGTCGTCACGCACTCCCTCGAGCAACTCAATCTCGAGATCATGGGCGATTCCGAAATCTCGAGCGGCCTCGAACGTGAATATGTAGCCTACTACTTCGCATCATCCCAAGCGATGTTCATGCAGAAATGGATCTTCGACGGGATGCTCTTCACGCCGCAGGAGCTGGGAACCCTGTACGAGAAGATGACGGGTTTCTACTGGCTCGACAATTCGAAAGACATCTAGCTCCTTAACACATTCGGGATTGTGCAACCCTTTCCCTCTCGAAATCCTCACTTTGCCTGCAAAAGCATTGGAAGAGCCGCAATTTCATCAATTGCGGCTCTTTTTGCGCGCCCTGTAACCTGAATGCAAGGGGCGACGGGCCCAACAAGCCCGCCGAAGAACCCAAGGGCAGAACAGCCCAAACAGGTGAGAGAGGAAGGAGCGAGGATGAGCGAGAAGGAAATCTACACCACAACGGTGCAGAGCATCGCGAGCGGCGGCACGGGCGGTGAGCCCACCGCAGTCGACAGCAAAGACGGGAAGATCGTACGAATCCGCCCCCTGCACATCGATGAGAAGTATACGCACGAAGAGCTTGCCGACTCCATGTGGGAGCTCGAGGTCGACGGCAAGAAATTCCGCCCCGAGTACAAGGCGGCCCCCAACTACATGGCGCTCGCCTACAAGGAGCGCGTCTATTCCAAGAACCGCGTGATGAAGCCGCTCAAGCGCGTCGACTGGGAGCCAGGCGGCGACCCTGCGACCATGAACGCGGCAAACCGCGGTAAATCGAAATTCGTCGAGATTTCCTGGGACGAAGCGCTCGATATCATGGAATCCGAGATCAAGCGCGTCATCGACCAGTACGGTCCCTACAGCGTGCTGTGCATCGGCGAAGACGGCCACCGCGAGTCCAAGGACCTGCATGCAGGCGGCGGTATGCACATGACCGCCATGAACCTTTTGGGCGGCTACACCCGTGAAACGCGCACGCCCGACTCCGTCGAGGGTTGGTACTGGGGCGCCAAGCATTTCTGGGGCTCCGGCTTCAACCGCGGCGGCGGCTTGATCGCGCCCCCGCAGAACGGCTACAGCAACTACAACGTCGTCAAGGACGTCAGCGAGAACGCCGATCTGCTCGTCTTCGACGCGGGTGACTGGGAGCTCACGCAGAACTACGCGTCCATGTTCTTCTCCCGCCTGCTCAAGTACTGGGAAGAGCTCGGCAAGGAATTCGTGTCCGTCGACCCGTTCTGCAACTACACGGCCGTCTGCCACAAGACCTTCAAATGGATCCCCATCCTGCCGAACACCGATGCCGCACTTGACTTCGGCGCGATGTACGTCATGATCACCGAGGGCATCTACGACAAGGAATACATCGACACGCACTCCATCGGCTTCGATAAGGTCGCTGATTACGTCCTCGGCAAGGAAGACGGCATCCCGAAGACCCCCGAATGGGCGAGCGAGCGCTGCGGCATCCCCCCGCACACCATCAAGGCCTACGCACGCAATCTGTGCAAGAAGCGCGCATCGCATGTGCACTATAGCTCAGGCTCCATCAAGACCCCCTACTCCCACGAGCCGGGCCGCACGCAGGCGTACCTGCTCGCCATGCAGGGCATGGGCAAGCCCGGCGTCCAGCAGCTGCACCTCGAGGCCACCCTGGTAGCCAAGGAGAAACTCGCCGAGTCCTCCACCCGCCCGTTCTCCCTGCTCAACCACTGCCGCATGTTCTATCCCTCCGCCCAGAGCCTGCCCCGCACCGCCATCGCCGAAGCCATCCGCAACGGCCACGTCGAGTGGTACGGCAGCCCCTGCATCGTCTACGTGCCGACCGACGAGCAATTCAAGAAGTTCACCTACCCTGGCGATCCCAAGATGGGCCTCATGATGGCGCAGGCCATGGCGCAGCGCGCGGGTCTGCCTGTTCCCACCGAGGAGCCGCGCATCAACCCCGTGCACATGCTTTGGTCCGAAAAGCCTTGCAACATGAACTGCTGGAACGGGGGCTTCGAGTTCCAGGACGCCATCCGCAGCGACGAGGTTGAGTTCTTCGTCACCAACCATCAATGGATGGAGAACGACTCGCTCTTCGCCGACCTGGTACTTCCCGTCACCACATGCCTCGAAGACGATGACACCATGGGCGCATCGATGACCGTCGGCATGCGCTGGGCGGGCTACACCCCGCACGCATGCGATCGCGTGGGCGTTTCGAAGTCCGACTGGGAAATCGCCCTCGAAGTGCTCGATCGCTTTGGCAAGCGCGAAGAGCTCGACCTCGGCATGACCACCGACCAGTGGCTCGAGTACGGCTTCACCAATTCTCACCTCACCACCGAGGTCGATTGGGACACCCTCGTCGAAAAAGGTCTCTACTATCCCAAGCTCGAGGAGAACTGGCGCGACGAGCTGCCCGGCATGCGCGGTTTCTACGAAGACCCAGAAAACTACCCGCTCGACACGCCCTCTGGCAAGCTCGAGTTCTACTCCCAGGCACTCGCAGACAACTTCCCCAATGACAAAGAGCGTCAGCCCATCGCCAAGTGGATTACGGGCGGCCCCGCCGAGGAGGGCTGGACGCACGACGAGTCGCTCTGGGGCGAGCGCTGCAAGAAATACCCACTGCTCGTCACGGCAAACCCCGCGCGTTTCCGCGTGCACGTCCAGGGCGACGACATCGCTTGGTACCGCGAAATCGAAACGACCAAGGTGAAGGGTCCCGACGGCTATCTGTACGAGCCCGTCTGGATGGCCCCCGAGGACGCCGAGGCCCGCGGCATCAAGAGCGGCGACATCGTCAAGGTCTACAACGAGCGTGGCATCATCCTCACGGGCGCCCGCATCTCCCAGCGCATCACGCCTGGCTCGGTAGTCGTAGCAAAGGGTTCGCGCGTCGACCCAATCGCCCCGCACATCGACCGCGGCGGCGCCATCAACCTGATCAGCCCCGAGGCGACCGTGTCCAAGAACTGCAAGGGCTTCGCGGTCACCGGCTACCTGATCGAGGCTGAGAAGCTAACCCAGGAAGAATACGACAGCTGGAAGAAGGACTATCCCGAGGCATTCGATCGTGCTTACGACGCCGGTCAGGGCATCACCCGCGATGCCTGGGTCGTCGAGGCGTAGGAAGAGAGGACAACAAGATGAAAGGCTTCGTGATTCACGCCGAAAAATGCATGGGCTGCCACGCCTGCCAGATCGGCTGCAAAGACGAGCATTGCGGAAACTGCTGGATGCCGTATACCCAGGAGCAGCCGGAGTCCGGCCAGTTCTGGATGAAAGTCAACCAGAAAGAGCGCGGCCAGCGTCCCCAGGTTAAGGTGAGCTACATCCCCGTGCCTTGCCAGCACTGCGAAAACGCTCCCTGCATCGCTGCGGGCAAAGATGGCGCCGTCTATCGCCGCGACGACGGCCTTGTGATCATCGATCCCGTTAAGTCCAAGGGTCAAAAGCAAATCGTCAAGTCCTGCCCCTACGGCAAGATCTTCTGGAACGAAGAGCTCGACATTCCGCAGAAGTGCACGGGATGCGCACATATCCTCGACGGCGACGAGCCGCTCAAAACCCCACGTTGCGTGGATAACTGCCCCGTGCACGTTATAGAATTCGGCGAGCTCGACGAGCTCGACCTCGAGGGCACGGAAGTCTTGCATCCGGAATACGGGACCAAGCCGCACGTGTACTACACAGGCCTGCCGAAGCGCTTCATCGCGGGCACGGTGTTCACGCCCGAGGACGAGGAAATCGTCGAAGGCGCAACCGTCACCATCACCAACGGGACGGACACCTACACCGACACCACCAACAGCTGGGGCGACTTCTGGATCGACGAGCTGGCTGAAGACGAGTGGACGGTTACCATCGAAGGCGCTGGCAAGGAAAAGACCCTGACGGTGAGCACGGTCGAGAAAGACCGCGGCCTCGGCGACATCGCGCTGGTGTAGAGTTGGCAGTCGAACGCATGACAAGCACCGAGCAGCCGCCTGTGGGCGAGACCGACTCCCAACAGGGTTGGGTGCACATCGTGCGCGTCGACTACGAGAGAAATGAGCTCTACGACAAGGCTGGCCGCGGCTACTACGAGCTGCCGGGGAGCCTCTGGACCGAGTTCGGCCCGGTGCATGAGGGAAGCATTCGCTATTGGGGAAGCGGATCTCATGCGGGGCATATCAACCTGCTGCCCGCCCTTATCTTCACGGGCGGGCAGTGGGTGAGCCTTCTGGGCAAGCAAGCCTAGAGGGCCGAAAAGCTTCATCTGTTTTCGCACGTTTTTCGTTTTCGAACAGAACTTCATCAATAAATCACGCAGGTGGGCGGCTCTTATGGGTCACCTGCCGAAAGGGGGCAAGGGATGAAGGATTTACTCGGAAAGTACGGAATCAAGCAAATCGGCTTTTACGTCAAGAATCTGGAAGAATCCGCCAAGATGTTCAACGAGCTGATCGGCGCAGGCCCGTTTGTTGACCTGGGCGTGTCCGAACCAGCCTCGCTAACGTATCGCGGCAAGGACTCGGGCATGCGCAGCCGCTGCGCACTGGGCCATATCAAAGACGTGCAGATCGAGCTCATCGAAGTTGTTACAGACGAGCCCGACGTGTACAAGGATAACGGCTTCGGCATCCACCACCTCTGCATTTGGTCGGACGACGTTGATGCAGTGGCAGAGGAATTCAAGGCCGCAGGTGTTGAAGTCGCCATGGAGATGGTCTCCGGCCAAGGGCTTAAGGTCGTGTACATGGATGCACGCGAGCAGCTCGGCTGCTTCATCGAATGCAACGAGCCGATCGAGCAGCTCTGGCAGGGCGCAAAGGCCCTTCACGAGAACGCCCAGGAGGGCACACCGGCGCTTATCCCCATGTCCGCGCTCATGGGCGGAAAGTAAGGGACAAGGCTTTCCCAATCGGGACGAATCAATGTGGGTTCTGGGCCCGTCTGCACAAGCGGGCGGGCCTTTCTGCATACCGAGAGGAGAGGGAAATGACGGAGAGGGATTACTACGACTTGAGCGGGCGCGTGGCGCTCATTACCGGTGCAAGCTCGCATGGCATCGGCAATCAGAGCGCAAAGACGCTCGCCGCGCACGGGGCAAAAGTGTTTCTGGTTGCCCGTCGAGAGGAGAAGCTTCAAGAGGCCGTCGCCGAAATCGAGGCGAACGGTGGCGAGGCATCGTATTTCGCGGGCGACGCCTCGAGTGAGGAAATCTGCAAGGCGGCGGTCGAGAAGTGCATCGCCGACTTCGGACGTTTGGACATTATGGTTTTGGCTGCGGGCACCTCGGGCCTTTCCGAGCGCAGCATGGAAGATGCCTTCAACACGGAGAATTGGCGCAACATCTTGGCCGTTAATCTGGATATCGTCTTCTTCATGGTGAAGTATGGCTGGGAAGAATGCGCCAAAAACGGCGTGGGCGCCATCATCCCCGTCGGATCGCTCGCATCCTGGCACGCCGCCGGATCTACGGCCTACACGGCCACCAAGGGAGCCATCCGCGCGCTTACGCAGAAGTGGGGCAAGCTGCTCGGGCCCAAGGGCATTCGCGTCAATACGCTCTATCCCGGCTTCATCGACACCGACATGACCCACGGCGCCACTAAGATGGAATCCTATATCAACTCCGTTATCGGAAAAATCCCCTTGGGACGCTATGGCAACGTCGACGACTGCGCGAATGCCGTGCTCTACCTGGCAAGCGACGCATCGAGCTTCATGAACGGGCAGCACCTCGTCATCGATGGCGGCGAGCTCGCCTAAAGAAACCTCGGGAAGATGGCGGGGCCCCGCCGCAAAACCGGACCCCGCCTTTCTCGGCCAAACAACAATCGGCTTGTTCGTGATAGTAGCGCATTGAAGAGCGCCTTCCAATATCGCGAACGTTACAAAGGAGTAACAATGCCTGAGAACACTGCAGAGCAGGTCCAGCAGACCAATGCTTTCATGAGAGCCCCTGAAGGGAAAAAACTCCTTACCGTTATAGGTGTGTACTGCGGAATCATCGCAAACCTCCTCATCTCGACCTCGAACGCCACCGTGCTGCCCGCCGCCGCAGCGGACATCGGCGGCATGGACATCTACGGCCTGGCGCAGAGCATCTCGAGCGTGCTCTCCGTTGCCCTGATGCCCGTTTTCGGCTTCATCGCCGCACGCAACCCGCACCTGAAGCGCATTCTGTGCACAATCGGCCTCGCCGGCGGCGCCTGCGTGCTTCTGGTGCGAGCCGTTGCCACCAACATGATGATAATTGTGGTAGCAAACGTTTTCTGGGGTATGGTGTCCGCCGCCGTCTTCGGCGTGGGCTTCACCATCATCCGCGACGTCTACGACCGCAAGAAAGCAGGCTTTTACCTAGGTCTTGTGGGTACGGTCATGTCCGCCGCAACGCTCATCGGCCCCATTGTCGCCGGCTTCGTCATCGACACGCTTGGCTGGCGCGTGTGGACGTGGATCTGCGTCGCCGTTCTCGTCATCGGCGCGCTCGTCACGTTCTTCGGCGTGAAAGTGAAGAAAGAAGAGGTCGCCGACCTGGCTTCTGCGGGCAAGAGCTTTGACGGCTTCGGCGCCATCTGCGTCATGATTGCCTTCGCAGCGCTCATCGTCGGCCTCTCTATGGGCACGAGCTATGTGAAGTTCGGCACGCCGCTCAACACGGCACTGCTCGTCATCGCAGTCGTATTTCTCATCCTTCTGGCCATCAACATCAAGAAAAAGGGCGACGACGCCATCATCCCGATCGATACCCTCAGAAACCGCAACGTGCTGGTTCTCACCGCTTCCAACTTCCTGCATAACTTCGGTTCGATGACTATCGTCTTCTTCATCGCCGGCTTCATCATGCGCACCCTGACGAACGACCCCATCTGCCAGACCATAGGCTCTGCGACCGCCGCCGGGCTCGCATCCGCGCTCATGGCAGTGCTCGGCCTGGTGCTCGGCCCGATCTTCGGCAAGATGATCGCCAAGGCTGGCACCGCCAAGACCGTCATGACCATCGGCAACGTCGTGCGCGTCGTCGTCATGGCATGCTTCGTGCTCTTCCTCGTGCCCGGCGTACCCGTGTGGGTCATCTACGTGCTCATGTTCCTGGCTGGCATTTTCAACTCGCAGCAGCAGGTCACGCAGTCGGCAGCACCCCAGATCATGCTCACCGCCAAAGAACGCACCATCGGCAACTCCACCATCCAGCTCGGCCAGAACCTGGGCGCGGGTATCGGCATGGCCGTGTTCACGCTGATTTTGGCTGTCGACCCCGCTGGCGGCATGCGCATCTGCATGGTCGTGGCGCTCGTCGCCTGGATCATCCTGCTCTTCATCACTTTCTTGCTGAAAAAGCCTGCGCCCGAGGAGATGGAAGGCTAGAGGGCCCTCGTCAATTGAAAGCATCGCTCGCCGCGCGGCGCACCCGTCCGCGGGCGCCTTCAAGAGAGGAATCATTCCCATGAGTAACGTTATCACGAAGGATTACACCGACTACTTCAAGGGCCGCGACTGGGTCCACATGCCGGGCTTTTACGCGCAAGATTGGCGCAAGTTCATGACCGATCACAATCGCGTCTTCGGTTCCGGTCCGTTCTTCTACACCACCAACACCTTCTCGCGCCTGCTCTTCCATGGCGACGAAATCGACTGCACGGGCCTGGAGTTCCATGCCGCTTACGGCGCCTGGGGAAGCCATACCATCGAGGTCGTCGAGCCCGTTCCCTTCAGCGTTCCTACGATGTTCAGCGAGATCAATAGCGAAGGCGAGCCTGGCTTCAATCACCTGCATATCTTCGTTGAAGATTTGGAAGAAGCGCAGGACGCATGCGAGTTCCTCAAAATTCCGGTTATCACGGTGGGATACCCCGACATGGCGAACGCGATTGAAAAGGCGAAAGCGACTGGCGCGGACGTCGAAGCGATCAAAAAGAACGCCGGCAAGGCATCCTTTATGGTATGCGATATGCGCAAGGAACTTGGCTTCGCCGTGCAATTGATTACCCCACGAGCTCAAGCGCTCCACAGCGCCATCATCGGCGCCAAGGACAAATGGGACGGCAGCGCGGAAACTATGTTCATCCCCCTCGGCGGAAAATAGCCCTCCGAACGGATGGCCTCCCATTATCCCAGGAGGCCATCCTCCCCCAATACCAATTCCCTCGCAAGCGGCGTACGGAAGATCTCGCAGACTTCCGTGCGCCGCCCATTTATCAACCTTACCCGTAGAACTTCACGTCGGGGAAGGGAGGCTCTTGGGCTCGCTTGAACGCGTAGGAATCCACTCGCGCGAGCAGGCCTGTCGCCTGCATGATGTCGAAGCCCAGCGCATCGCACGCGTCCTCTACCGACTGCCCCTGCTCTTGCACGGCAATCAGCAACTTGTCGAGGGTCTCATAGTCGATGCCCATAGAGGCCTCGTCCTTCTGGCCGGGAGCGAGCTCTGCGCTCGGCGGCTTCACAAACACGTTCTCGGGAATGGGCTCGACGTCGCCCGCCGTGCGCGCCTGCTCGTTGCGCCAGCGGCCCACTTTGTAGACGTCGGTCTTGTACAAGCCGCCGAGCGGGGCAAACGCGCCCGCCGTGTCGCCGTAGAGAGTGGAGTAGCCCATGGCAGCCTCGGACTTATTACCGGTGTTCACGAGCATCCAGCGATTCGCGTTCGAAAGGGCCATGAGAATCACCATGCGGCAACGCGCCTGCGTGTTCTCGGAAGCCAAACCCTCGAGCTTTTCCTTATAGGACTTGCGGATGACCTGCTCAAATGCCTCGAACGGCTCGCAGATCGACACCGTATGGCTCTCGATGCCGAGGTTTTCCGCCAAGGCGAGGGCATCATCGATGGAATGACCAGTCGAGTAGGGACCGGGAAGAAGCACACCGTGCACGTTCTTGGCGCCGAACGCGTCAACCGCCATGACCGCCGTCACCGACGAGTCGATGCCGCCCGAAAGACCGATGACGACTTGCGAGAAGCCAGCGCCCTTCGCGTACGCTGCGAGCGCATCGACACATGCCTGATACTTGTCCCCAGCTTTCATGGAGCCTCCTTGCGCAATAATCCGCGTGATGCGACTAAGTATGCCAGCAAATTGTTTCAGGCGCGTTGCAACCTACAACCTCACAGGTTGAACTCCACCTTCGACCCAAAAGGCCGCGGGCGGGGGTCCCGCGCGCAGTTCCGCAGCGCAGCGAGGACTGTCTGAGCACGGGACCCCTGGCCACGACCACAACCTCGCAGGTTGAACTACGGCAGGCAACCCCGCAGGTCGAATTACGCCTTGCGGATGCGCTCGGCGAGCCAGCTCGTCCACGCCTCCAAGCCCTCGCCCGTCGTCGCGGAGAGAGGGAAAATGGGAGCCTGCGGGTTCAGCTGGTTCACGCTTTCCTCGAAAGCTTCCTGATTGAAGTTGAACACCGGCATCGTGTCCACCTTGTTCAAGATGACTGCCTCAGAAACCTGGAAGACGCCAGGGTACTTGAGCGGTTTGTCGTCGCCTTCCGGCACCGATAAGATCATGACCTTAGCATTCTCACCCAAATCGAAGTCCGTCGGGCACACAAGGTTGCCCACGTTCTCCACGATGATCAGGTCGAGGCGCTCAAGGTCGAGCACGTCGATGGCGCGCTTGATCATGGCGCTTTCCAGGTGGCATGCCCCACCGGTGTTGATCTGCACGGCGGCGATTCCCTGCGCCTTGATCTTCTCGGCGTCGACACTGCTCGCGATATCACCCTCGATGACGGCGATGTTGAACTCGTCGCGCAGCGCGTCGATCGTGGCCAGAATGGTCGAGGTCTTGCCCGACCCCGGGCTCGCTAGAAGGTCGACCACGTAGACGTGGTGCTCCGCGAACCGTTCGCGCAGCTCACGCGCAATTGCGTCGTTCTTATCGAGAATGAGCTGCTTCATATCAATCTTCATGGGAATCTCCTTCCTCATCGTCGGGCAGGTCGACTTCGATCGAATCGATCTGCAGCTCCCGCCCGCACAGAAGCTCGGTTGCGAACCCATCGCATTCCGGGCAGAACATATGGAACCTATCGTGCTCGAAGACGGCGCCGCATTCGAGACAGCGGCTCTTCGGCTTGATCATATTGATGGTAAGCTCGGCGCCCTTCGCATACGGGTCGTCCTCGGTGAGGGCCTCCCACGCGAACACGAGCGCGTCCTCGATCGCCTCGGTCATCTCGCCGATCGACAGGTTGACCTTCAGAAGACGGGTCGCGCCCGAATCGCGCGCAGCTTTCTCAGCGGCCTCGATGACGCCCGTCATGATTCCCAGTTCGTGCATGAAACCCCCATCGCGAAAGGCGTCTTCCCAGACGCGCCGTCCATCCGCCTTCTATGGTAGTAGAACGCAGATATACACGTAAGGCCACCCTAGACGAGTGGCCTTAACCGAATCAACAAAGCGAGGCGAGCTACCCCTCCGCTTCCTCCGCAGCAAGCTCGGCGTTCTGCTTCTTGATGCGCTTCGAAAGCACGATACGCGCCAGCAGAAGCGACACCTCGTAGAGCACGATGAGCGCGGCGAACATGAGCAGCATCGTGATCGGGCTCGCGTCCGGGGTGATCATCGCACAGAGCACCATGAGCACGACGTAGATGGTGCGCCACTGCCCGCGCATCTTCTTGTAGGGAATGATGTCGAAGATAACCAGGTAGAACACGACGACCGGCAGTTCGAAGGCAAAACCGAAGCCGATCTCGAACTTGATGATGATGTCAAGGTACGACGACGCCTGCGGAAGCACTTGCGCGCTCATGCCGTACGCCTGGTCGGTGAGCCACTGGAACGCCGGGTCCAGGATGATGAAGTAGCAGAACAGCGTGCCGAAGATGAACAGGAACACCGCGATCGCGAACGTCGGGATGAACCACTTGCGCTCCTTAGGCTTGAGCGCCGGCAGGAAGAACGCGAGAATCTGCCAGAGGATGACAGGCGAGCACGCGACGACCGATGCCCAGAAGGACAGTTTGAAACGCGTCGCGAACGCGTCGAAGGGCGTCGTGTACATGCCTTGCTGGAATCCCTCGGGAAGGAACTCCGAGATAGGCGCGAACAGGATGACCGAAAGCGTCGGCGTTGCCATGTAGAACACGCAGACGGCAATGAGCAGCACGACCACGATACGGACAAGGCGCATGCGCAGCTCGCCCAGATGGTCGAAAAGGGGCATTCGGGCAGGACCGATAGGCATCGCTTACTCCCCCTTCTCTTCGCTTGCGGGCGCGTCGGCGGCTGGCGCCTTCGCTTCCTTGCTTTCAGACACGCTGGCGTTGCCGTAGAGCTCGTCGGCCGTCGGCTTCGCGTCGGCCTTGCTCGCCTCGGCGCGTGCCGCGGTCGCAGCAACCGCATCGGCAGCCGCCTGCTTTTCGGCCTCGGCCTTCTCAGCCTCCTTGCGAGCAGCACGCTCGCGGTCGTAGCGCGCTTTGCGCTCGGAGAAGCTCTCCTGCTTCGCGTCCTTCGCGGCGTTCACTGTAGACGTTGCGGCCTTCTTCACGTTCTTCGCACCCGATTCTGCGGCGTTGCCCATCTTCTCGAGCGCGTCGAGCGGGTTCTTGAACGGGTCTTCTGCGTCGGGGTCGAAGATCTTCTCTTCCTTGATGACCTTGTTCATCTCATCTTGGGCGCTGCGGAACTTCGCGATGGCCTTGCCAAGCGTCTTCGCCATGGCGGGAAGCTTGTCGGGGCCGAAGATAAGGAAACCGAACAGCAGAATGAGGAAAAGCTCAAATCCACCTATGCCAAACAAAATAAACTCCTTCGGAGGAACAAACCGGAAAGGGTTGCCACGCGTACCGAACCATTATCGAGCACAGCAGCGGTCTATGGTAGCACACCGCGCACCACGCCACGATTTCCGCACGTTCCCCTCAAACGAAAAAACAGCCGGGCAGCCCTGCGGCTCGCCGCAAGACCGTCCGACTGCCACCGTTACGCCGTGAGCACGGACAGCGCGATCGTGGGAATGCCGAGCGCCAGAACTAGAATCACACACACGACCACAGTGAAGATCTTCTTCATCTTAGCCGAGCGCTCCCGTTGCGCTTGCGCCCGCGCCTCACGTTCCTTCGCCGCCTTGATGCGGTCGCTTTTCTGCTGCGCCGTCAGCTTCTGCTGCTTGTTGCCGGATTTCTTGGCCATGGGTTACAGCCTCAGCTTTCCGCGGATCTCGATGACGCGGGCAATGTGCTTGGCAACCTCCACGTCGATGTGCCACTTATCCCGCTCGTAGAGCGTCTTGCCGTCGACCATCGTCATGATGACGTCGGCGGAGGTGCAGGTGTTCACCATTGCCGAGACGGGGTTTGTCGAAGGCGACTGCTGCGAGCTCGAAAGATCGACCGCGATGATGTCAGCGCGCTTGCCGATTTCAAGCGACCCGATCTCGTCGTCGAGCTTGAGCGCGCGGGCGCCGCCGATGGTCGCCATCTCGAGCATCGACTCGGAATCGAGGAAGCGCCCGACGTTGACAGCGCGCTGTATAAGCATGCCAAGACGCATCTCGGAGAGCATGTCGGTCGAGTCGGTGGCGGCGGGAGAGTCGGTGCCGATGCCAACGCGCAGGCCGGCGCGCATGAACTCGTCGACGGGCGCCACGCCCATGCCGAGCTGCGCGTTGCAGCGCGGGCACACGGCGATGGCCACGTTGTACTCCTTGAGCTTCCTCACGTCTTCCTCGTCGGTGTGCACGCAGTGGATGGCAAGCACGTTGGGGGACTCGAAAGCGCCCCAGTTCAGCGCATAGCGAACAGGGGAAACGCCCGTCGGGAGCCAAGGCGGGATCTCGAGGAAGCCGCGGCGGACCGACTCGCCGTGCACGGAGAACGACGAGGAGCCGCGCTTCACGAAGTAGTACTCCTCGCGGCTGCCGGCAAGGTGCATGGCCACGGGCAGGTCGTCGCGCGTGGCGAGCTCGGAGACCCTGCCGAACACAGCGGGGTGGCACATGTAGATGGGAGCGGGCGCGATGCCGATCGAGATGCGGTCGGGATCCACTTCCTGGGACCAATGCATGATGTCGTTTTCGGCGGCGCGCATGGCGTAGTCGATGCGGCGCTTGTCCATGACGCCCACCTCGCGATAGACCACGCCGCGAAGGCCGAGCTTCTGGGCCGCCGTGCAGGCAGCACCCGTGGTGGTGATGTCCGCCACGCAGGTGATGCCAGATGCAAGCGCGTCCAGGCCGCCCAAGATGGCGGAGTCGTACCAGTCGGACACTTCCATCTTCGCGGAGAGGGCGGCGACGGAAGCGAGCCAGGTGATGTAGGGTACGTCGTGCACGATGCCCCGCATGATCGAGTTCTCCATATGAGTGTGGAGGTCGACCAGACCGGGCATGATGGCGGCCGTTCCGTAGTCGAGCACCTCTTCGTCCGGATAGCGCAGCCTGAGCATCTCGGTTTTGCCGATGTCCCGAATTCGTCCGTCTCGAACGAGAACGGCGCCCCCGACGATGGGGTCGGAGGTGACGGGCAGAACATATTGTGCGCACAACAACATAGCTTGAGCCTCACTCGCCCTTGGTTTCATTAGTCACGATATGATAACACTGGGTTCGCCCATCCCCCGAATCCACACCTTGGCAATCGGCGACGGGGAGAAGGCGGGCGATTTGGCGTATACTGAAGCGTCCCGCAGACAAGCGAAAGCGTCACATCAGGAGCACGACCACCATGAGCATCGACACCGCAACGGGCAAGGAAGCGCCCGCCGAGATATCTTCCGAACGCGTGAAGGATATTTTCTCGTCAATCGCCAAGAAATACGAGCGGTTCAACGCCGTATCGAGCTTTGGCGCCTACAAGTCATGGCTCGCAGGAATGATGAGGCAGGCCCCCATCGAGCCGACCGACGACGTGCTCGACATCGCGGGAGGCACCGGGGACGTCACCTTCACGGTGGCGCGCGCGAAGCATCCGCGCCATATCCAGTGCACCGACCTGGTAAACGAGATGCTCGACGTGGCACGAGCGCACTACGCCGACGGGGCCGCATGCGGCGTGCCCGTCGATTTCGAGGTGGTCGACGCGCAGGACATCCCCTACGCGGACGCAAGCTACGACGCTCTCACCATGGCATACGGCATCCGCAACATGCCCGACCGCCCGCGCGCGCTCTCCGAGATGTTCCGCGTGCTGAAGCCGGGCGGGCATCTGGTGTGCCTGGAGTTCTCCACGCCGCCGAACGCGGTGTGGCGCGCGCTGTACAACTTCTACCTGAAGCACCTGATCCCCTTCTGGGGCGGCCTTATCACCGGGGACAAGGCAGGGTTTGTGTACCTGTCGAAGTCCATCAAGGCGTTCCCGAACCAAGAGGGCCTCGCGAAGATGATGCGCGAGGCGGGGTTTATCGACGTCACCTGGAAGAACTACACCGGCGGCATCGCCGCGGTGCATGTGGCGAAAAAGCCCGAGTAACGACGAGGACCCCGCAGCGTGATGCGAGGCGTAACGACGAGGACCCCGCAGTTCAATGCGGGGTCCTCGTTTCGTAAGCGCTGATGCGCGATGCCCATGCAAGCTCCGCTGAAAGCAGCGCCTTTTAGGCTGAGCGGGCTGTCCGAGCGGCACCGCCCGCAGAGGACGGTGCGAACCGGACAGCTCGCGCAGCTTGACTTCTATTTGCCGCCGTCGAGATTGCTCTCACTCCAGTGGTCGGAGAGCTTCTCGAGCAGGCTAATGAGCTCGGCTTTGTCGTCGTCGGAGAGAACCGAGAACAGCTGCTCGTTGTACTTCGTGCGCTCGCGGGAGCAGCGGCGGGCTTCCTTCTTACCCTCCTCGGAAAGCGAGACGATTACCGAGCGACGGTCCTTCTCGCTCGGGGTGCGCTCCACAAGACCTGCGCGATCAAGGCGAGCGATCTGCTCGGAGAGCGTCGCGGCGCGGACGTTCATGACCTCCGCAAGCTCACGTTGGCTCACCGGACCAGTTTTCAACAACGCCGACAGGGTGCCGGAGCGCCCACCGGATCGGTTTCCGCGATGGACAGCGACGTGCGCACAATGATGGAACAAATCGACGAGCTGTGCATCCTTGTTCTTCGGCTTCTTACTCTGGGATGCCATGAGGTCTCCCCTCTCGTTTCGAGGCGGTGTTTTGACTTGCTCATTTGATACACTTTTTTCCCTTATGCAACAAGGTATCTAAGGTCACACTACACAGTTACCGCACAAAGTTGCGACTGGGACGAAAATGCACCAGTATCACCAGATTTTACGTGTAATCGTAAAATTATTGTTGACGCATGCTTTCTCCAAAAATCGTCCATTTTTGCACGGGATGGGGACATCGTTTTCACCACTTATCATTAGATTCCTCCCAGTATTGCCCCTTGCGCATCATCGCTCAGCTTGCGAATCTTTCGCGCCATCTATGCAGGTCCCGAGAAATCGCTATGATGGGCACATGGGAAAACGAGCCTCGAAAAACGACGATTCGCGCGGAGGAAGCCCACGCGAGCAGCTATGGTCGACCACCTTCGTCTTGGTTGTCGCCTCAACGTTGTGCTGCTTCATGGTGGGCCAAGGGCTCAACTCGAGCACGTCGGTCTATGTCGCCCTCTATGGCGGAACCGCCGCGTACGCTGGCGTTTTGGCAGCCGTGTTTTCGGGAGCGGCGGCCGTCGTGCGCCTGCTCTCGGGGCCGCTGATCGACGGGCGCGGGCGCCGCATCGTGATGCTCGTGGGATTCCTCGTGCTCATCGTTGGCACGATGGGGCCGCTGTTCACCCACGACGTCGTTCCCTTCGTGACCTTCCGCTTTTTACAGGGCGCGGGCTTTTCCGCCGCGACCACTGCATCCGCCACCGCCGCCGCCGATGTGCTTCCCTCCTCGCGCATGGGAGAGGGCATCGGTTACTACGGGCTAGGCCAGGCGATCGCCATGTCAATAGGGCCCGCCTTCGCACTCGCCCTCGTGTCGATGGACCCGGCTGAGAACCTCTTCATCGGCGCGACGGCCGCCGCCGCGCTCGGGCTCGCGCTGATCTTCTTCTGCCGCTACGAAAAGCATCCCGAAACGCTGCCCGAAGAGGCGGTCTACCGGCGCGAACGCGAGGAAAAGCGCACCAGGAGCGAGGGTGCCAAGAGCGAGGGTGCCAAGAGCGAGGGAGCACGGCGCGAGGGCTTCATCTCGCGCATCTTCGAGAAGCGCGCGCTGCCGGGCACCCTGCCCACCCTCGTGATCGCCCCGGCGTTCGGGTTCGTGATCTTCTTCGTCGGCCTTTACGGCACCTCGCTCGGCGTGGGGAACGCGGGGCTGTTCTACACCCTGTCCGCCGTGAGCATGATTATCGTACGCCTGAAGTCGGGCGCGTTCATGGACCGCTTCGCTCCCATCAAGATCCTGCCCGTCGCCTTGGCGTTCGGCGTCGTCGCGTTCGCCATGCTCATCGCCTGCGGGACCGTCCTCGACAGCTCGCCCGCACGCGACGCGGTGTTCTACCTGGCGGGAATCGTGTACGGTCCCTGCATCGGCATCGTGAACCCGCTCAATCAGGCGGTGGCAGTGAAGAACACACCGCCCGAGCGCTGGGGCGCCGCGAACGCGCTGTTCCAGCTCGCGATCGATGTCGGCATCGGCTGCGCGAGCGTCATCTGGGGCCTCGTAAACGACAGCTTCGGGTTCCCCGTCACCATCTGCTGCGTGATATGCTGCGCCGTGGCGTCGTACTTCGTCGCGCGCGCCGTCTACCCGAAAGAGGATTAGAGGGCGAGACGCGGGCACGCCGATGCGAGCGGAGCGCGTCCCGCCCTAGTAGGGTTCGTCGAGGTTCACGTGCGCCTTAGCGTCGAAATCGAAGGGGAAGAACTTTTCCTGCTTGTAACGATCGAGCGCGACGAGCGCGATCATCCCCGCATTGTCGCCGCATGCCGAAAGGGGCGGCAGCACCAGGCGCACACCCGCCTTCGAGCACATCTTCTCGTACGATGCGCGGAGCACGGGGTTCGCCGCGACGCCGCCGCCCACGCAAAGCGTGCGAGCGCCCGTCATATCGAGAGCACGCTTCGCCTTCGCCACCTGCACGTCGACCACCGCCGCCTCGAAGCTCGCACAGATATCGGGCACGTTGAGCTCGCGCCCAGCCTCCCGCTCGCCGTTGATATAGGTGACGACCGCCGTCTTCAATCCCGAAAGCGAGAAGCGCAAATCACCCGAGTGCATCATCGCGCGCGGGAAGGCGATGGCGCGCGGGTCGCCTTTCGCACCGTAGCGCGAGATCACGGGCCCGCCGGGGTATCCCAGCCCGAGCGCCTTCGCGACCTTGTCGAACGCCTCGCCCACCGCGTCGTCGATGGTGGTGCCGAGCGTTTCGTAGTCGCCCCAGCCCTTCATGTGGACGAGCATGGTGTTGCCGCCCGACACGAGCGACACCACGGCAGGTGGGGTGAAATCGGGACATCCGATACGATTGGCGTACAGATGGCCCTCCAGGTGGTTCACGCCGATGAGCGGCACGTCCGCCGCCCACGCCGCGCCCTTCGCGAACGCAACGCCCACCACGAGCGCGCCGACGAGCCCCGGCGCATATGTGACGGCCACCGCGGAAAGATCGCGCCAGCGAAGCGATCTCATCCCCAAGTTTTTCGCTGCGACCTCGAGGCATTCGTCGCATACGCCGCAGATGGCCTCGATGTGCTTGCGGCTTGCGATCTCGGGGACGACGCCACCGAAGCGCGCGTGGAAGTCAATCTGGCTTGCAACCACGTCCGAGGCAAGCGCCCCTTCCCCGTCGACGATCGCCGCGGCGGTCTCGTCGCATGAAGACTCGATCGCCAGGATAAGCGGACGCGATGCCCCCGCCGCACCGACGGCGGTCGCCTGCACGTCGTGCGAGGCGTCGACTTGCAGCTCCATGCCCGCGACCAGCCGCGATGATTCCTCGGCAGGCTCTGTCGCACCCACGAGAGCCGCCAGATCGCCCTGCATGATAAGCGCATCCTCGCGGTCGGAGTAATAGCGGGGACGCGTGCCCACGGGCGTAAGGCCAAGCGCCTTGTAGAGCGCCTGCGCGCCCTCGTTGCCCGCGCGGACCTCGAGCGAAACCGTCTGCGCACCGAGGTTGCGCGCGTCGGCCGCAACATGCGCGAGCAGCTCGCGAGCGATGCCGCGGCGGCGCCACGCCGGGTCCGTTCCCACTTTCAGGATCTGCACATCGCCGTCGACCACCCAGCCGCCGGCATACCCCACAAGCGTGCCCACCTCGCCTGGTTTGCCTTCGCTCGCGTACGCCGCCCACCAGGTGCGATCGCGCCGCGGGATCTCGTCGGCCACGAGCGACTCGTTCCACGCATCGCTTCCCATGATGCGCGACTCGAGCGCCGCGACGCACCCCACATGGGAAACGTCGAGCGGCTTGTACGATATTCCCTGCTCATCGGGCGGAGCCACGAGAATAGACTGCTCGTGAAGCGTGGCATGATGTGCAGGCGAGGTCTCCTCGTAAGCGGGTGTCTTCCCCGCGAGCGAATGGACGAGCGACGGATGGGCCACCGCCTCGGCGTCTTGGACGCCCGTGCGAAGGTTCGCATCGGGAACGCCCGGCTTCGCCTCGCCCTCACGGGCCGCACCTTCGCGAGCCGCGCGGGCTGCACGGGCACGCTCGTTTTCTTCCGCATCGGACAGGCGCGTGTACACGGGGAGCGCAAACGCCGGGTTATGACGCACTGCGTCGAACGGGTCGCATTCCCCGCTGCGCCACCCAGCCTGAAGCGCAAGGAGAAGCCCTGCGCCCGTCGGCGTCCATGTGTTCTCGGGAAGAGCCTCCCCGCATGGCGCGAACAGGTCGCGATACTTCTTCAGCGCATCCCCCGCAAGGAGAAGCCGCTGACCACATGGATCTGAGGCCCGAAGAGGCTGGGGGGCATACTCCGTGCTCAAACAGTCCTCGCTGCGCTGCGGAACTGCGCGCGGAGCATGCCCCCCAGCCTCAGGAGCGTCAGCATAAGATAGCAGCTCATCATCGCCGCTTTCGACGCCCTTCACAAAACGAGTTCCGCACGAGCCGGAAGCGCCAGGGGTCGTCGTATCGCATTCCGCAAGCTCTTCAGCGGCCAAATCCGCCTTCACGACGCGGTCGGCCTCAAGGCGATGCGCACCCGCATCGTCGACGAGATAGCGGACGGGATAGACCTCCTTGCGCATAGCGTCGGCCACCACGGCGACCTCGCCGCGTGCGCCAAATTCCCAAACGCCCCAAGCCACCGCGTCGAGCGAGGACACGCCAACAAGCCCCACCTCGAGCGCGCTCGCAATGCCCTTTGCCGTCGCCATGGCGATGCGCACGCCGGTGAACGAGCCGGGGCCGCGCCCGACACACACGCACGCAATGTCCCCGCGCGCGATCCCGTTTTCGGCGAGTAGCGCATCAATACGGGGGATGAGCTGGGTGTTCGATTGGCGGCGCGCCTCGATTTCAGCATGTGCGACAAGCTCGATCGCGCGCGCTTCCTCGTGAAGCACGCCCACGCCAATGGCAATCACCTCGTTGGCAGTGTCGAAGGCAAGCACGTAGGCGGGTTCGTGGCAGGGCGCATCGACGCCAAGCGCAGCCGATGCCGGAGATTTCGTTTCGCTCATAGTATGCAATGTTTCCGTTTCAGAGGGAGAATCGTTCGTGCGCATGATAGCGCACCACGCGCGTCAGTTCAGCTTCGATGACGTTTTCACCAGATGAGAGCGCGAATCGTTCGACCATACACACAGAAGCTGGCGCGCCCTGTCGCCGACGGAGTGAACCCGCACGACGCGGGAGCCGTCGTCGCTGACGGTAATCGAAACATCGAGATAACCGTAGGGCAGTTCCTCAGGGAACTTCTCGCCCCATTCGAGGAACGCGACGCCATCACCTTCGACGAGGTCGTAATAGCCGACGTCTTCCAACTCCGAGGCATCTTCCAGACGGTAAAGGTCGAAGTGGTAGAGCGGAACCGAGCCCGAGGAGTATTCGATCACGATGTTGAAGGTCGGGCTGACCACGTCATCGGTTATTCCCAGACCAGCCGCGACGCCTTGGACGAACTGCGTCTTCCCCGCGCCCAGATCGCCCGAGAGCACCACGACATCGCCCTCATGGAGATACGGCGCGAGCGTCTGGCCGAGCTTCTTGGTCGCCTCGGTGGAAGTGGTTTTCCGCATGTATGAAAGTCCGTTTGCCATGCGCCCATCATACGCCCTGCGCCAGGCGGACGGAGCAACCCGACAACAAACGCATGAAAGCGCACTTCCTTGGTGCCCTCCGCCGCGCAAGAGGCAAGCACCCCATCTGCCTGAGCCGAGTCGCCTTCGATGTTCCGCCATGTTGGGCGCTGCTCCAACTCGCTCAAATGGCCGCGAACAAGGGATTTTGCTCGCCCCGACGCCCGCCCGCGCGATTCACGCTATAGTAAACGAAACGAATCCGCTCGTCGCAGCGCGCATGGCGCAAACACCGCAGCCCATGCGTCGTAAGCGCCCCGATTTGCGCGCTGCGAGAGCTCAGACCGCCGACGCCCGGTCGCGGCGCAGCACGAGAAAGGACCACCATGTACGAACAGCGCATAGAAACCGTTCACCACCTGCTCGGAGAGATGGGTCTCACGCAGATGATCGTGAGCGACCCGCGTTCCATCCAGTATCTCACCGGCGCTTACGTGGAACCGGGCGAGCGGTTCCTGGCACTCGTGATCACCAAGGGGAAAGTGCCCGTCCTTTTCTTGAACCGCCTGTTCACAGCCCCGAAATCACTTCCCTGCGAAGTGTTCTCGTTCGACGATGTGGACAACCCGCTTCCTGAGGTGGCAAAGCTCCTGCACGCTGAGGAGACCTGCGGCGTCGACAAGAACCTCGCCGCCCGCTTCCTCGTGCCGCTTATGGAGGCGCATGCGGCGAAGTCCTTCGCCCTGGGGTCTCCCGCCGTCGATGGCGCGCGAGCCATCAAAAGCGTCGAGGAGCAGGAGCTCATGCGCGCGGCGTCGGCGACGAACGACCAGGCCATGATACGTTTTCGCGAGCTCGTGCATGAAGGTGCGACCGAACGGGAAATCGCTGACGAGCTCGAGGGAATCTACCGCGAGCTGGGCGCTTCGGGACACTCTTTCGACCCGATCGTGAGCTTCGGCGCAAACGCGGCAGACCCGCACCATATGCCCGATGACACGAAGTTGAAAGTCGGCGACGTCGTGCTCTTCGATGTGGGATGCCGCCAAAGCGAGTACTGCTCGGACATGACGCGCACCTTCTTCTGGAGCGAGCCGACCGCCAAGCAGCGCGAGGTGTACGAACTGGTGCGCCGCGCAAACGAAGCGGGCCGCGCAGCGGTACACCCCGGCGCACGCTTCTGCGACATCGACAAGGCGGCGCGAGATGTCATCGCCGAAGCCGGATACGGCGAGTATTTCACCCATCGCTTAGGGCATCAGATCGGCCTTGACGAGCACGAGCCGGGAGACGTCTCTTCGGTTCACGACGAGGAAGTCCAGGTCGGGATGTGTTTCTCCATCGAACCGGGAATCTATCTGCCAGGCGAGTTCGGCGTGCGCATCGAGGACTTGGTGTGCGTGACCGACGACGGCTGCGAGGTACTCAACAGCTACCCCCGCGAACTTGCGGTGCTAGGCCCCCGATAGCTCGACGGTGCGAAGCGAATCGCGCACGCGAGAGGCCGCCGCACGGCGGCCCTACCTCCCCGCCATCTTCTCGGCGGCATCCACCACATGTGCCATGGTGACACTCGTCGTGACGGTGCCGATACCACCGGGTACGGGAGTGATAGCGTCAACGACGGGCTCGACCTCGTCGAAGTTCACATCGCCGCACAGGGTACCGCGCGAATCGAAGTTGATGCCCACATCGAGCACCGTCTGCCCCGCACGGAAGTATTCCTTGCCGAACGCGCGCGCGCGACCGACGGCGCAGATGACGATGTCGGCCGTCCGGCACAGCTCGGGCAGGTTCTCGGTGCGCGAATGGCAGATGGTGACGCTCGCATTGCGGCGCAGGAGCATCATCGAGACGGGCTTGCCCACCACAAGGCTTCGGCCGATAACCACAACGTGCTTTCCCACCAGGGGAATCTTGTAGAAGTCGAGAATCTCCACGCACGCTTGCGCCGTACAAGGAGGAAACCCATCGCTCGAGTCGGTGAACACGGAGGCGAGCGACGCAAGCGAGATGCCGTCGATGTCCTTCTCCGGCGAAAGCATGTTGCACAGCGCCTTCTCGTCGAGAAAGCTCGGCAGGGGACGAAACATCAGACAGCCATGCACGGTCTTGTCGTAGTTGATGGATTGCAGCGTCGCTTGCACAGCAGCCTGCGGCGCCAGGTCGTCCAGCACGTATGGCTTGGTGGCAAGCCCTAGGCTGGCGGCGCGCTTCTTCGCGGTGCGCTCGTAGGACAAATCGTCGGGGCGCTCCCCCATGCGCACGAGCGCGAGCGTGGGCTCGACGCCTCGCGATTTGAGCGCCTCGATGCGACTGCGCAGATCAACCGCCATATGATCGACGACTGGTTTTCCTTTGAGAAGCGTTGCCATAATACACCTTAACCCTTGAGGTCCCTTACCTACGAAACCTCTTTGACCACAAAATCGAACAGCTCATCGCAGCGCTCGCGCGTCGTCGACGCGATCGCCGAAGCCTCCTCGCGAACGCGGAGCGCCCTTGCGGGGTCGTCCATCGAAGCCGCGTTGATATACACGTTCAAGCTTGCGCCATCGACCGCCGCCCGGGCGAATGCAGCCGAAACGCCCGCGTCCGACCTGGCCATTCGTCTGCCATGGTGCGCCAGATAGTCGGCATGGTCGACCACGCGCGCCACCGTGCGCATGATATCAAGCGGCACCTCGGTCGCCCCGACAAGCGCTCGCTGGATCGCATCCTGCTTCGCCGCAAGCTCTTCTGGCGTGCCCTTCGGCATGCGGTACGCCGCGGCAAGGGGCTTAAACGCGCGCGCATCGGCATCAACAAGCTCGATCAGGCGGGAGCGAAGCCCCTTAAGCTCCTCAAGGTGATGCATGGCTTCACCCTCGACCTCGGCATATGTCTTCTTTCCCACCGTGAGATTGCCCACCATGGACGCGAGCGCCGCGGCGAGCGCGCCGACGTACGCCGACGCCCCGCCCCCGCCGGGAGCGGGGGCCGCGGATGCAAGTTCTTCAACGAAACAGGTGTCTACCATCAAAGTCTCTTCCTCGTTTCAAGCCCTCAAACTGATAGGACAATTAGGGTACGGTAACCCACCATTGTTTCGAGCATGCAACGACTGCCGCGAGCGCTCGCGCACCACTGCACGAGCGCAGAGCTGTCGAAGCGGGTTTTCTTTAAAACAGCCCCGTGATCTTTCCGGTCTCGTCGACGTCGATCTTGAAGGCGGCAGGCGATTTGCCCAGGCCTGGCATCGTCATGATGTTGCCCGTGAGAGCCACCACGAACCCGGCGCCGGCGCTCACCTTGACGTCGCGCACCGTGATGCGGAACCCGCGCGGCGCGCCAAGCTTCTTCTGGTCGTCGCTGAAGCTGTACTGGGTCTTCGCCATGCACACGGGCATGTCGCCGAAGCCGAGCTTCTCCAGTTTGGCCAGCTCCTTTGCCGCCTTGGCATCGAAATCCACCCCGTCGGCGCGATAGACGCGCGTGGCGATGGCTTCAATCTTCTCGCGCAGGTTCAAATCGCCGTCATAGGCGAACTGGAACGTGTCGGCGCCGCGGCCGGCCTCGTCGCCCTCGTTGCACAGGCGCACGACCTCGTCTGCCAGCGCCAGGCCGCCTTCGCCGCCCTTCGCCCACACCTCGGAGAGCGCCACGTTCACGCCCAGCTCGCGGCACTTGTCCTCGACGAGCTTCAGTTCTGCCTCGGTGTCGGACGGGAAGCGGTTGATCGCGACCACGCAGGGCAGGTTGAACACCTGGGTGATGTTCTCCACATGCTGCAGCAGGTTGGGAAGGCCCGCCTCGAGCGCCTCGAGGTTCTCCTCGTTGAGCGCGTCTTTCGCCACGCCGCCGTGGTTCTTAAGCGCGCGAACCGTGGCCACGACGACGACGGCGTCGGGCTTGAGGCCTGTCAGGCGGCACTTGATGTCGAGGAACTTCTCCGCGCCCAGATCGGCACCGAAGCCAGCCTCGGTGATGGCGTAGTCGCCAAGCGCCAAGGCCATCTGCGTCGCCATGATGGAGTTGCAGCCGTGCGCGATGTTGGCGAAGGGGCCGCCGTGGATGAACGCGGGCGTGCCCTCGAGCGTCTGCACGAGATTCGGCTTGAGCGCGTCCTTGAGCAGCGCGGCCATAGCGCCCTCGGCGTGCAGATCGTGAGCAGTAACGGGCTGGTCGTCGAAGGTGTAGCCCACCACGATGCGGCCGAGGCGCTCCTTCAAATCGGTAATGCTCGTTGCCAAGCAGAAAATCGCCATGACCTCGGATGCCACGGTGATGTCGAAGCCGTCCTCGCGGGGCACGCCGTTGGCTTTGCCGCCCAGGCCGTCGACGATGTTGCGCAGCTGCCGGTCGTTCATGTCGACCACGCGCTTCCAGGTGATTTTGCGCACATCGATGCCGAGCTGGTTGCCGTTGTGAATGTGCGCGTCGAGCATAGCCGCAAGCAGATTGTTCGCAGCACCGATGGCATGAAAATCGCCGGTGAAGTGCAGATTGATATCCTCCATGGGAACGACCTGGGAATATCCGCCGCCCGCAGCTCCGCCCTTGATGCCGAACACGGGGCCCAAGCTCGGTTCGCGCAAGGCGACCATCACGTTCTTGCCGCGCTTCGCGAGAGCATCGGCCAGGCCGACCGTCGTGGTGGTCTTGCCCTCGCCCGCCGGCGTGGGGTTGATCGCCGTCACGAGCACGAGCTTGCCCGGCGTATGCTCGTTCTCGCGCAGAAGGTTGTAGTCGACCTTCGCCTTGTACTTGCCGTACATCTCGAGATACTTATCGTCGATACCCGCCTTCTCGGCAATCGCGTCGATGCGCTGCGGCTGCGCAGCCTGTGCGATTTCGATATCACTTTGCATGTCGACCCTTCCCTTCAGATGTTTAATTTCCCGCCTTGGTGCATTCAGCATACACAAGGCGCAGCCCGACGAGCGTCAAATCGGGCTGGACGGCGGTGATGGTACGCGAGTGCCCGGCGATAAGGGGCGCAAGCCCGCCCGTCGCGACGACTGGGGCGTCGTATCCGAGCTCCTCGACCACACGGCGCACAAGACCGTCGGCGCGATCAGCCTCGCCATAGACGATGCCCGCCTGCAAGGCCTCCTCGGTGTTGCGCCCGATGGCGTGATGGGGATCGATCAGGTCGATCGCAGCCAGACGTGTGGCGTGGGAGAACAGCGCCGCCGCACCCGTCTGGACACCCGGCGCGATGATGCCGCCCAAAAAGCGCCCTTGCTTATCGACCACCTCTATGTTGGTCGCCGTGCCGAAGTCGACGACAATGACAGGAGAGCCGAACAGCTCGCGCGCCGCGACGGCGTCGGCCACGCGATCCGATCCAATCTCGCGCGGGTTGGGATAGTCTGCGTCGAAAAGCGAGCCCGCCGTCTTTGCCGAGCATACAACGGCGCGAACGCCCGCCAAATCCTGCACCGCACGCGTCCAAGCTCCCGTGAGCTGGGGTACCACCGACGCGAGCGCCGCACCCGTGATGTCGCTCGCCTGGAGGTTCTCGGACTGGAGCAGCGGCAGAAGCTTCACGCGCAGCTCGTCGGCGGTATGGTCGCGGTTGGTGGCGACGCGCCACATGCGATCGAGGCTTTCCCCCTCGTAGACGCCGATTGCCGTCTGGGTGTTCCCCACATCGATGACAAGTAACATGATTTTGACAGTCTCCCTTCGCCGCACACGGCAAACGCGAATTGTCTATAGTGGTAGCTGGCATAATACTACCAGGAAAGACGCCGCAAGCACCGCCCGTGCGCGAACGGCGACGGCTGCAAGCGCCCACAACAGCAACGAGGAGGAATGCCATGCCCGATGCGCCCGCACGCATTCTCGTAGTCGACGACGAACCCTCCATCACGGAATTCGTCGGGTACGCGCTACGCAAGGAAGGATTCTCGGTCGATGTGGTCGACAACGGCGAGGACGCCCTTTCCCGTGCGATGAAAAACGATTACGACCTGTTCGTTCTCGATATCATGCTGCCGGGAATCGACGGCTACGAGCTCTGTCGACGGCTTCGCACGCACACCTCGTCCCCCGTGTTGTTCCTCTCCGCGCGCGACTCCGAGCTCGACAAGGTCGTTGGACTTGAAATCGGAGGGGACGACTACCTGTCCAAGCCCTTCGGCGTGCGCGAGCTGATCGCGCGCGTTCGCGCCCTCCTGCGCCGCAGCCAGGGCGAGGATTTCGCGAAGAACTCGAGCGCCATCACCGCAGGGGGCATCACCTTGAACGAGGATGCGCACACCGCAACCGGCGACGCGGGAGACATCGACTTGACCCCGCGCGAGTTCGAGCTGCTCGCAGCGCTGATGAAAAACGCGGGAAAAGTCGTTTCCCGCGAGGACCTGCTGCGCGATGCGTGGGGCTGGGAATACCTCACGGAAACGAAAACGGTCGATACACACATCAAGCGGTTGCGTGATAAGATTTCGAGCGCCGGATACGATTCCGGCCTCGTGGAAACGGTTCGCGGCTACGGATACAGGTTCAAGAAATAAAGCAACTGCAGACATATTTCGCGCTTCTCGCAACGCTGTTCGCCATCCTCGCGGCCGTCTTCGCAATCGCGGTGTCGCATTTCGCGTTCGGACTTCGACCCTTGGCGTTCTTCCTTTTGGTGCCAGTCGCCGTATTCACGTTCGCCTTTAGCCTGCTCATTGGGCATTTTCTCTCCGAGCCGCTCACCCGCTTGGCGGCGCGCCTTCGCGACTTCCGCACCGGCGACCCCGCGCCGACGACCATTCCCATCGATGGGCGTATCGAGGAGGTCGATCGGCTTACGGTGAGCTTGAACAGGCTTTCCGAGACTATCCGAACGCAGCAGGAAAGCCTCGCCTCGCGCGAAAGCCGCGAGAGCACGTTTGTGAGCGATGTGGCACACGAGCTGCGCACCCCACTCACCGCGATTCGGGGGAACGCCGAGATGCTGTCGGATCCCGACCTGCCGCCCGCAATGCGCGAGAAGTTCACGGGCATCATCGTGGAGGAGAGCCGCCGCCTTTCGAACCTGGTGAACGACTTGCTTGCATTGCAGCGGCTGGAAAGCGGCAACATCGCAACCGAGTTCTCGCGCGTCGATTTGGGACAGGTGGCACGCGAAGTGGTGGATTCCCTTTCGCCGCTTTTGCGTGAAAGAGAGGCAAATTGCCAGGTCATAGGCGAGGCGCCCGACGTGCTCGGCAACCGCGACCGGTTAAAACAGGTCGTGTTCAACTTGGTGGAGAATGCGAGCCGCTTCATCGAGCCAGGCGGGCATATCACCGTTGAGCTCATGGGAGCACGGGGAAATTCCGTCCTCTCCGTGCGCGACGACGGCTGCGGCTTGGGCGATGCTGACCCGAAGCTTCTGTTCGATCGGTTCTATCGAGGCGACCCGTCGCGCAACCGCGGCACGGGAGGCACGGGACTCGGGCTTGCCATCGTGAAGTCCGTCGTCGATGCGCACGACGGCACGGTCGAGGCGTTTAACCTGCCCGACGGAGGCGCCTGCTTCCTCGTGGCCATCCCCTCGATTGCGTAAGAGCGCAGCGCAAGTTGACTACGCTTCGGGCCACGCCCTCGAACATAGCCCGCAAAACAGCTGAGCCTCGGCTTGCTTACACCTCGTAGAGCACGGCGCCGCTGGTAAGCCCGCCGCCGAAGGCCACGAGAATCACCTTGTCGCCCTTCTTGATGCGCCCCGATTCGTACGCGTCGGAAAGCGCCATCGGCACGCAGGCGGAAGAAGCGTTTCCGCGATCGCCAATGGAAACCTGGAAGCGGTCGAGCGAAAGCCCGCAACGCTTGGCAGCGTATTTGATGATGCGCTCGTTTGCCTGGTGAGGCACGATAAGCTTCACGTCGTCGATGTCCACGTCGGCGCGCTTGCACACCTCGTCGATGGCGTTGCCCATCGCACTGGCGGCGAACTTGAAGATAGTCTGCCCGTGCATGAAAAGGGACTGACGCGGACGACCGGCGGCGACAGCCTCAGTCACGCCAAGTTCCTCGTCGATGCGCGCGTTGCCTGGGTCGCCCGCAACGGCAGCTTCCTTCGAAACGCCGTTCACATCGAAGGGCTGAGGCGAGTCGAACGCGGAGGGGCAGGTGAGCGCATTGGTGTCGTCATCGTCGTTCTTCATGTAGGTAGCGAGCACGCCCGCGCGGTCCTCGTCCCATTCGACCACGGCAGCCCCGCCGCCATCGCCGAAGAGCACGCAGGTCGTGCGATCCTCCCAGTTGGTGATGCGCGTCAGGCGCTCGGAGCCGATCACAAGCGCACGGCGAACCTTGTTGCGACGGCCAGCGCCCGCGACGCCCGCCGCGCTTGCCGCCATCATGGATTCCGCAACGCTCATCGCATAGATAAAGCCCGAACACGCCGCGTTCACATCGAAAGCGACGGCGTTCACCAGGCCCAGGCGACGGCGGACGAGCGCCGCGCACGAGGGCACGAGCACATCGGGCGTGCACGTGGAATACACCACAAGGTCGATGGACTCAGGGTCGATAGGAGCCTCGCAATAGCCGCCCTCGACAAGGCCCATCGCCTGACGCGCGGCACCTTCGGCCATATCGACGTTCGTTTCCCCAACGGCGATGCGGCGGGACTTGATGCCCGTGCGCGTGGTGATCCACTCGTCGCTCGTGTCGACAAGCTGGGTAAGGTCGTCGTTCGCGACGGCAAGCGCGGGAAGAGATTTCCCGCAACCGATGATTGCGCAGCCCACTAGTCACTCCCTCATAGAAAGCGCAGGCGAAAATCGCCTGCGCATGATGGTTGCTTGTTTCCAAGCGATTATAGCACGCACCCCAAATGTGCGCGAAATGGGTATTTAGCGAACCGCAGCCTTCACGGTGCGAGCGCACGCGACGGCGGCAAGAATCTTCAGCACGTCGACCACCACGAAAGGCGCCACACCGGCAAGGAACGCGGCCTCAGGCGAGATGCCCATGACGAGCATCAGCTGCAGCCAGCCGCAGAAGTACGCGATCGCGGTGAACACGAGGCCCGCGACGATTTCGGCGGCGGCGTTCTTCAGGAACGCAACGAAACCGCGCTGGTCGGAGGCGTTTGCCTTGTCAGCTGCACCCATGCGACGGCGCAGCACATAGAGCAGCCCCGCGGCAGCGGCGACGCCGAAGATATAGCCCCACAGAAAGCCGCCGGTCGGACCCATGAGCTTGGCGATTCCGCCGCTCATGCCGGAGAACACCGGCAGACCGATGGCGCCGAGCGCGAGATACAGCACGATGGCGGCGATGCACTCCTTCGGGGAGAGCATCACAATGGCGAAGGTGATGGCGAACATCTGCAGCGTGAAAGGTACCGGTCCGAGCGGCACGGTAACCCAGGCGGACACTGCCATGATGGCAACAGCCAAGCCGATGAATGCGATCGAGCGGGTGCGCGACGCCGTGCTAGCGCCCTTCTTAACTTGTTCCACTTGCTGTACCTCTTTCGGGTCAGATGACAATAACGTTGAAACTCTACCAGTCAACTTCGAATTACGTGGTTCGAACGCGGAATTCCACAAGAAAGCTAGCTTGCGCAGGGCCTGCTGCCCCGCTCACCCCAGCCCAGGGCCCCGGCGCCACGCCGCCCCAGCGCCTTGGCACTCCTCACGACAACGAGCGACACGCGGCCGGGGGACGCAAGACGCCTAGTACTTCGAGGTAATCTTCCCACTCTCGACGTCCTTCAAGCGACGCATCTCGATTGCAATGAAGATGGCGACCGTGAAGATGGCGAGGAAGTCCGCCACCGGCGTCGCGATGTAGAGGGCATCCAAGCCCGTGAACTGCGGGAACCAACCGGGCAGCACCTCGGGCAGCCAGAACATGAGCGGCAAGAGGAACAGCACCTGGCGCGTGAGCGAGAGGATCGTCGACTTCATCGGCTGGCCGGTCGCCTGGAAGTAGTTCGAGCCCACAATCTGGAAGCCCACGAACGGGAGCATAAGCAGCTGAACCTTCAGCGCGAAGATGGTGAACTCGGCGAGCGACGCGTTCGTGATGCCGAACAGGCCCACAATCTGGTTCGGGAACAGGTGCACGAGCGCCCACATCATAACGGCAAGCGAGGTAGCGAACGCCGCACCCAGCCAGAGCGTCTTGCGCACGCGCGCGATGATCTTCGCGCCGTAGTTGAACCCGAGCAGCGGCTGGATAGCAATCGAGACGCCGACGAGCGGCATCACCGTGAACATGGCGATGCGCTGCACGACGCCGATGGAGGCGAGCGCGCCCTCGGCGCCGATAGCGCTCGCACTGCCGTACTTCACCAGCAGGAAGTTCACGGCGAAGTTCACGACCGCGGCACCTGCCTGCACAGCAAAGCTCGCAAGACCAAGCGAGAGGATGGCGCGGATGATCTTCGCGTGAGGGCGCATGCAGTGCAGATGGAGCTTGAGCGGCGCGTTCTTCGTGAATATGAAAAACCACAGCACCGAGACGCACGACGCAGCTTGGCCGATCAGCGTGGCGTAAGCGGACCCAGCGACGCCCCAGCCAAGCTTCAAAACGAAGATATAGTTGAAGATGGTGCAGACCACCGCGCCGATGACCATGGTCAGAAGCGCGCGGTTGGGGGCGCCCGCCGTGCGGATGAAGTTGTTCACGCCCATGCCGATCATCTGCAACACGAAACCGAAGCTCAGGATCTGGATGAACGTCGCAGCGTACGGACGCACCTCGTCGGTCGCGCTCGAGAAGGTGAGGAACGCGTCGAGCAGCGGCGGGTATGCCGCGATGGCGGCGATGATGATCCAGAGGATAATGCCGAGCGTCACCGTGTTGCCAAGGCTGATTTCCGCATCCACTTTGCGCCCTTCGCCCAAACGCAGTGCGGCAAGCGCGTTGCCGCCGTTGCCGACAAGCATCGCGAGCGCCATGAACACGATCATGAGCGGCGCCGCGACCGTTGCCGCCGACAGGCCGATTTCCCCCATCGCCTGCCCGAGGAAGATGGAGTCGATCAGGTTGTACGCCGCGTTCACCAGCATGCCCAGAATAGCGGGGATGGCGAACTCGGTGATGAGCCGCGGGAGGGACGCCGTGCCCATGCGGGTGACGCGATCATTGCCCTGCGGCTTGCGCGCGGGAGTTCCTTTAGGAGAAGAGGGGGTGCCCACCGAGGTTTCGGGGGTTGATTTCAAGGATTGGCCACGTTGTTCTTCTTGTGCCGTCATATGCATACCTCATGCTTCAATCGTCTCATTTGCCATTTTTAGGAAACATTTGATTGTATGCATATCTGCGCATAAGAAGGAAGAGTTTATCACGCCCACCGCGCGAAAGCGACGGCAAACGGAAGGCGAAATGGGAAGGCGGGGAACCCGAAGCGGGCCACGCAAGACGAGGAGCGCGCCGTGGAGTACGCAAGATGAGGCGTGCGCCGCGAGCCATGCATGCTGCGACGTGCACCGCGACCACGCACAACACGACGTGCACTATGGCGCTCGGGCTCGCTAAAGCAGGTGCACCTCGCCCGAAGCGACGGCTTTCGTCTCGCCGTCTTCCAGTCGGAGGAGCAGCCGCCCGGACGCATCGACTCCGCGCACCGTGCCCTCGCAAACGACATCTCCCAGCTGGTTGGCCATACGGACGAAACGCCCCTCGAGCATCGAATGCTCGGCGAACTCGCCCGAAAGCGCCGCGAACCCACCGTCGCACCAGCGGCGATACAGGGGCTCGAACTCGTGGAGAACCGCATCGCCCACGGCATTGATCGCAGCTTCGCGCTCGCAGGTGAACCCGAAGCCAAGATCGGCCAGATACGCCGGCGCGTTCTTCCCGCCGACTTCCATCGCGTCCTCGGGCGGCTCGACGTTCACGCCGATTCCCACGCATATCCCGCCCGCATGGACCTCCGAGGAGATGCCGGCAAGCTTGGAGTAGAGATTCTTGATGCTTGGGGTACCCGCCTGCGGAAACGCACGTGCGGGGAATTCCGTGCTCAGACAGTCCTGCTTTGGAAAACAGCCCACTGGGCTGTTTTCGTCGTGCGGAACTGCGCGCGAAACTCCCCGCACGCGCGTTTCCGCTGCATTGGCAAAGCACGGCGCATGC
Source organism: Ellagibacter sp. (assembly GCF_048412355.1). Classification (NCBI taxonomy): domain Bacteria; kingdom Bacillati; phylum Actinomycetota; class Coriobacteriia; order Eggerthellales; family Eggerthellaceae; genus Ellagibacter; species Ellagibacter sp. The sequence continues at coordinate 20,371 of NZ_DBFSAP010000053.1, read as the reverse complement.
CCGGCAAGCTCAGGAGCGGTGCCGAAAGTCGAGCAATCGACCCCGAAGTCCCCGCCCACCAGCACGACATCGTTCGGCCACTTGATGCAGATGCGGCGCGTCTGATCGTCCACGACAAGGCTCGCTAGCGCGCGGCGCACCGCGATTGCGACGACGAGCGCCAGCGTGGGAAGCTCGCGCATGTCGACCTCGGGACGCAGAAGAATCGACTCGTACATGCCGCCGCGAGGGCTCTTCCATGCACGGCCCTGTCGCCCATAGCCGCCAGTTTGACGATATGCCCTGATGGCGAGCCCTTCCGGTTCACCATCCTCAATCGCACGCTTAATCACCTCATTGGTGGAGTCCACCGATTCGAGCACCTGCAAGCGAAACACCGCACCGCTTCCTTTCCCGCGTCATCTTCCTCACGCATTATGCCCGAAAACGGCGGGTTGTGCAGCTTGCTCGCGTATAATGGCAGCCATGGAAAACCGCAGCGACATACTCTACGAGCTTCTGAACATGGGCGAAGCCATGTTGCTCGCGGGCGCCGAGGTGAGCCGCGTGGAAAGCACACTTTCCAACGTCGGGCGCGCCTTTGGGGCGAGCGCCATGAACGTGTTCGCCATCACGGCGACGCTTGTTGTCACGATGGACTTCCCCGACGGCGAGCGCCTCACGCAAACGCGGCGCATCGTCGCGCCGGGACCGACGGACTACCGCGTCGTCGCCGCCTTCCACAAACTCGGGAAGCAATGCTGCAAGAGGACCCCAAGCGTCGAGGAGCTCGCCGAGAGCATCAAGCGCTGCACCAATCAGCCCCCCGATCGTGCGACGTTCTACCTGGGGAGCATCTTCGCCGCATCGGGCTTCACCGTGTTTTTCGGCGGCACGGCAGTCGACGCCATTTTCGCCGCAGTGTTCGCTGTGCTCATCTGCCTTTTGCAAGAGAAGCTCGCGCCGCGCTGTCCCAACATGCTCATGTTCAACCTGCTGTGCTCGTTTCTCGCCGGCGTGGGAACGTGCGCAAGCGTTGCGTTCGTCGAGGCTATTGCGGCGGGCATTCTCGGCGTGGATGCAAGCAGCGCGAACGCGCTTCAAGGCGCCAACCCGCTCATCCACCTGGACAAGATTCTCATCGGCGAGGTCATGCTGCTGATTCCCGGCATCTTCATGACGAACGCTATCCACGACATGCTCGTCGGCGACACCGTGGCCGGCACCATGCGCTTTGTGGAAACGATGCTGTGGGCGGTGGCACTGGCGGGCGGGTTCATGACCGCAATCTTCCTGTTCGACGGAAGCCATAACGTCGGCCCCGGATTCGAGCTCAACTGGATGGGCGTTACCGCGCAGCTCATAGCAGCGTTTTTCGGCGCGGCGGGTTTCGCGATGATCTTTCACCTGCCCCGCAAGTATCTCGCAGCCGCATCGATCGGCGGCATCCTCAGCTGGGCGATCTATCTGGCCGTCGGGTGCGTGTCGAACAGCGTGTTCTTCCCCGCGCTTGTCGCGAGCGCCTTTTCCGCGCTGTATTCCGAAGCGCTCGCCCAGTGGCGCGATATTCCCTCGCTACTGTTCGTTATTCCCTCCGTCGTGCCGCTCATTCCCGGCGCCCCGCTGTACTACACGATGAGCTTCGCTGTGGCGGCCGACTGGACGCAAGTGGCGGCCTACGCAATGAGGACGGGGCAGTTTGCCCTGGGAATCGCCGTCGGCATGTGCGTGACCTGGCTGTTCGCAAGCCTCTTGAAGCCCAAATCGCGATAGGGAGCCCACTTATCAAGCGAGGAAGGGAGACCTGCCAGAAATCGGGTGGTTTTCATCATCTGGAAGGGGCGAGGTGGGTAATGGGAAGGGCATCTCGGGCGCTTGCACTAATTCGACCTGGTCTTTTGGTCCTGCGTTGCGAGGAGACATCATAGGGTGGGCTGGATTGGGCGGCAAATTGCCTGCCAGATGATGAAAACTGCCGATTATCTGGCAGTTACCCCCTCATTTTCCGCAAAGCCCAGCACATTTTCGCAGAACACAATTGAGGACTGTCATCAAGTGTAATGCCTTCGCCGACTCGTTCACGAAAGCACCGCGCCCTCAAGAAGCAAAAATCCCGCCATCGAGGTGCTCGGTGGCGGGATTGCTAGTCGGGAAACTCAGACGGAGCGGCACTTACAGCTTCACGGCGCGGCCGACGCGTTGGTCTTCGGGAACGCTCGCGACGGGCGTGCCATCGGCGAGAACGTGGTTAGGGGAAATCTCGAGCAGGGGCTTCACCACGAAGTCTCGCTCGCAGATGCGCGGGTGCGGCAGCGTGAGCACATCGCTGTCCACGACATAGAGCTGGTAGTCCAGGATATCGACGTCGCAGGTACGCGGGCCGTTCTCGACTTCACGAACACGGCCCAGGCTGTTCTCGATCGCGTGCAGATACTCCAGCAGCTCCTTCGGCGCCACGCCCGTGCGCATGAGCACGACGGCGTTCACGAACGGCTCCTGATCAAGATAGTACGCAGGCTCGCTTTCGTAGTAGCTCGACACGTCGACGATCTGCGAGTCGGGAATCATGCACAGCTGGCCGATCGCGTGCTCGATCTGGGCAATCTTGCCCTCGCGCTCCTCGCCAGGCTCCGCCACGAGCGCCACGTTGCAACCCAGGCCCAGGTAGCAATACGGGCGCAAATCCTTCAGCGCCTTCAGGGTTTCCTCCACGTTATGGGCGCGCACCACACCTGCGCCCAGCTCGCACGCCATGAGCGCCTCGGCCGCCGACGCGCGATCGCGATCGTGAGGGTCCTCGATTCCGTAGGCCTTGCCGATGTAGCTCTTGCGCGAGACCGCGACCATCGAAGGGTAGCCCAGACGCGCGATCTCATGGAAGTTGCGCATGAGCTCCATCGTCTGCGAGGCGGTCTTGCCGAACCCAGGGCCCGGGTCGAGGCAGATGCGGTCGTGCGCAATACCCGCCGCTTCCAGTTCTGCCGCGCGTTTTGCCAGGTAATCGCGCACTTCAACGACAACATCGTCATAGACGGGATCGTCTTGCATGGTGTGCGGCTCGCCCTTCATGTGCATGACGACGAGGCCCGCATCGCAAGAACGCGCGACCTCGACCATCGCTGGGTCGCGAAAACCCGACACATCGTTGATGATGGCGGCACCCGCCTCCACACAGGCGCGCGCAACCTCGGCGTGGCGCGTGTCGATGCTCACGCAGATGCCCGCCCCAGCGAGCTCGCGGACAATCTCAACCGTGCGCGAGAGTTCTTCCGCGACCGACACCTCGGCGGAACCGGGGCGCGTGGACTCACCGCCCACGTCGATGATCTTCGCACCCTGATCGACCATGCTCTTCGCATGCGCGATCGCGGCGTCGTGGGTATTGTGCTCTCCCCCGTCGGAGAACGAATCGGGCGTGACATTCAAGATGCCCATCACGATGGGCATCTTGACGTCGAAGCTATACGAGGCACATTGCCAATTCACGTATGCGCTCCTTAGTGTTTGCTATCCTTGTCGTCTTTGCCGTTGTCGGCGTGGTCGCCGTGGGCGATGTCGCGGAAACCAGCCTCGAGGTCGCTCAAGATCCCATGGGGCGTGAACGCGTCGGTATGCTTGGCCTCCACGTTGGTCGGCGCACCGTCGGAACCGTCCACATCGTTGCTGTCCATCGCGTTACCGTTCCAGTTCGGATCGGCAAGCTTAGCGTCACGCGCACGGGCCTCGGCCTCTTCACGATCCTTCTTCGCGATGATCTCGTCTTCGTGCTCGAGATACTCGCTCCAGCGATTGTCGAGAAGCGCCTGGCATGCGGCGCCATCAACCGTTTCGCGCTCGAGAAGCACGCTCGCCATGAGGTCCATCTGCTCGCGATGCGAGCTCAAGATCTCGTAGGCGCGGTCGTGCGCTTCCTTCATGATGCGCGCAACCTCGTCGTCGATGCGGCGCGCCGTCTCCTCGGAGTAATCTTGCGTGTTGCCGTAGTCGCGACCGAGGAACACCTCGTGGTTGGGCTGGCCGAACACCTGCGTGCCGAGTGCCGCGGACATGCCGTACTGCGTCACCATCGCACGCGCCATCTTCGTCGCACGCTCGAGGTCGTTGCTCGCGCCCGTGGTCACATCGTCGCAGAAGATTTCCTCCGCCACACGGCCACCCATGAAGACCGCCAGCTCGTCGAGCATCTCGCCCACGGTGTTCAGCACCTTGTCCTCCTTGGGGATGGACAGGGTGTAACCGAGCGCGCGACCACGGGAGATGATCGAAATCTTGTGCACCGGGTCGGCATGCGGAAGCAGGTGACCCACGAGGGCATGGCCGCTCTCGTGGTAGGCGATGGTGTGCTTGGTGATCTCGTCCATCACGCGGCCCTTGCGCTCGGGGCCGGCAATGACGCGCTCCATCGACTCGTTCACTTCACGCATCGTGATGATCTTCTTGCCGCGGCGCGCGGTCAGAAGCGCGCTCTCGTTCATGAGGTTCATCAGATCGGCGCCCGTGAAACCAGGCGTGAGCTGGGCGATTCTCTTCAGGTCGACGTCGGAGCCGATCGGCTTGTCCTTCGCGTGGACCTGCAGGATGCGCTCACGGCCACGCACGTCGGGAGCGTCTACCACGATCTGGCGGTCGAAGCGGCCGGGACGCAGAAGCGCCGGGTCCAAGATGTCGGCGCGGTTGGTCGCCGCGATCAGGATGACAGACTCATTCGACTCGAAGCCGTCCATCTCGACGAGCAGCTGGTTGAGCGTCTGCTCGCGCTCGTCATGACCGCCGCCCAAGCCGGCGCCGCGCTGGCGACCGACGGCGTCGATCTCGTCGATGAAGATGATGGAAGGCGCGGCGTCCTTCGCCTGCTGGAACAGGTCGCGCACGCGGGAGGCGCCCACGCCGACGAACATCTCGACGAAGTCGGAGCCGGAAATGCTGAAGAAGGGCACGCCCGCCTCGCCCGCAACGGCGCGCGCGAGCAGCGTCTTGCCCGTGCCCGGAGGGCCGACGAGCAGGCAACCGCGCGGCACCTTCGCGCCCATGGACTGGTACTTCGCGGGGTTCGACAGGAAGTCCTTGATTTCCTGCATCTCCTCGACTGCCTCATCGACGCCGGCGACGTCGGAGAACTTCACGTCGGGGCGTTCCTCGGCGTTCTTCTTCGTCTTCGCCTTGCCGAAGCTCATCTGCGAGTTGTTCGCCTTCTGCATCTGATTGAAGAAGAAGAACAAAAGCGCGCCGATAAGCAGGATGGGAAGCAGGGTGCTCAGGATGCCAAGCCACTCAGAAGGAAGCGTGACCTGGTAGGACACCTCCGGATGGTCCTTCAGGAGCGCAGCGAGCGCATCTTGGCCCACAAACGTCGAGGAGTAGCCGCGCTCGGAGCCGAGCGCGGACGACTCGATGGAAGTCGTGCCCACGCCTGCGGGAACGCCGCCCGCAGGGGTCTTCTTCGTGGCCATGCGGGCGTTCATCGCGTCGAAGGCCTTGTTGAACGCGTCGGCCGCGTTCGATCCCGCGGTGATCGCCGGGTAATACGTGCCCGTGACCTTGTAATCGCCCGCGGAGTACACGACCTTCGTCACGCGATCCTGCTCGACCGCCTGGGTGAACTCCGAGGTGATGAGGGAGTCGGTGGGCGTCGAGCTCGCGTTCGACATGACCATGAACTGCTGGCCGACGAAAAACGCCACAACAAGGAACAGTATGACCGAGATGATGGTCACCCGAGGATTCGGTTGCTGAGGAGACGATGGTTTCTTCTGTTGCGTCATGTAGAGTGAGCCTTTTCTGTTGCGTTTATCGCGAAACGGCGCCTTTTGCGGCGCCGCCTCGATGCTATTCGTAAACTTCCGGTTTAAGCACGCCGATGTAGGGTAGGTTGCGGTATCGCTCCGCGTAATCGAGGCCGTAGCCCACGATGAACTGGTCGGGGCATTCAAAGCCGACGTACGCGCAATCGACGTCCGCCTGCACCTTTGTCTTCTTGCGAAGGAGCGTGGCCACGGTAAGCGACGCGGGGTTGCGCGAGGCCAAGTTCTTCAGCAGGTACGTCAGCGTGAGGCCGGAGTCGAGGATGTCCTCGGCGATGACCACGTGACGTCCCTCGATGTGCGAGGAGAGGTCCTTCAGAATGCGCACGACGCCCGAGCTCTTCACGCCGTTGCCGTAAGAGGAGATGGCCATGTAGTCCATCTCGCAGGGAATCTTGATCTCGCGAGCGAGGTCGGCCATGAAGATAGCCGCACCGCGCAGCACCGAAATGAGGATAATTCCGTCGTCGCCGGCTTTTTCCCTGAAGTCTTCCGTAATGGCAGCGCCGATTTCGGCGACACGGTCGTGAATCTGCTCTTCAGTGAACAGAATCTCGCTAACGTCCTTATGCACGTGCAGTCCTTTGATTCGATACGGCAGGCGCGCCTGCCCTCTCTTCTGTAACCCGATAAGTGTAACGCAACGTCAGCCCGCAAAAGCGACGATACGGTAACGACACACAACTAAATCAGGTCGGGGAACTCCTTCACGAGCCGCTCGACGGGAAGGCCGATCACCGTGCTCTTGTAACCGTCGATGTGCTTGACAAGCTTGGCGCCCTCGCCTTGCACCGCGTAGGCGCCTGCCTTGTCGAAAGACTCGCCGCACGCCAGGTACTCGCGGATGCGCTCGTCGGTGAGCTCGTGGAACGTGACGCGCGAGGTGTCGCAGAAGGTGCGGAAGCCGAGCGAGATGTTGCCCGAGTCGTCGTCGGCCGCAAGCGCCGGGTCGACCGCCTCGGCGGACACCATCCACACCGACACCGCGGTGATCACCTCGTGGGTCGCGCCGGACAGGCGGCGCAGCATGTGCGTGGCGTCGGAGGCGCTTTTCGGCTTGCCGAAGATGTCGCCGTCCTTCACGACCATCGTGTCCGAGCCGATCACGATGAGCATCCCTTCGAAGGCAGGGTCTGCCAGGATTTCCTGCACGACCGCGCCCGCCTTGCGCTCGGCGAGCTTTTTGCATGCCTCGGGCGGGTTGGAAAGAAGGTCGGGTTCGAGCGACTCGTCGACCTCGGAGGCGTGCACGGTGAAGGTGACGCCCGCCTGCTCGAGCAGCTCGCGACGGCGAGGACTTGCCGAGGCGAGCACGACACGGAAGGGCTTTTCGACGGGTTTCTCCTGATGGTTGGCGTTATCGCTCATCTATTTCTTCCTCCTTGCGCGAAAGGCGCTCATGGGTTCCACCAGCACGCCGCGCTTGTTCGCGCTCACGGCCAGGTCGCCCTGGATATTTGTCACATAGCCGCTTTTCGGGCGCTCCTCCTCGAACGCGTCGAGCACGCCCGCGACGGCCGCCGTCTCCACCCGCGCGTCAGCGCCGAGCATGCGTTGGAGCGCGCCCGTGATGGCACGGCGGGCGACGGGGATCGCCACCTGCCCGAACGACGGAGACAGCTTGAAGCCTTCCTGCCAGTTGGGGTCGCGACCCTCCGCCTGGCAGACCCAGGTGAGGTGCTTGCCCGCGGCCTCGCGAGCGAGGCTTTCCATGAAGTCGTCCTCGTCGGCGATGAGGTCCATCGTGCGGCCGAGCGTCTCTGTCAGCTGCGGGTTGCGCTCCTTCGCGCGCGGCACGATCTCGTGGCGGACGAAGGCGCGGAAGTGGTCCGTGTGCGCGTTGGTGGCGTCCTCGCGCCAGAGATTCCCCTGCGCATCGCATACGCACGTCTCGCCGGATTGTTCGCGTTTGCGCAGGTAGTCGCGCAAATCCTCGCGACCAACGTCGAGCAACGGGCGCGCAATGGGGCCGTTCTCGTAGCGCATCGCGCGAAAGCCGCCGGGGCCCGTGCCGACGATCGAGCGCATATAGAAGCTCTCGACGCGGTCGTCGGCGGTGTGCGCCGTGAAGATGCGCCCGCTGGAAAGCGGCGCGCCCGCATGGCGGCACAGACTCTCGAGCGCCTCGTTCGCCGCGAGGTAGCGCTCGCTGCGTGCGACCGCCTCCACGTTGCCGCCCATGCGAGCGACTTCTCCTGCCACGTCGATATCGCACATGAACAGGGGGATCGCCAAGGCGTCGGCCAACTGGGACACGAAGGCGGCGTCGGCGTCGGCGTCCTCGCCGCGCAGATGGTGGTTCACGTGCAGCATCGCGAGCATCCCGAGCTCGCCCGCCTGGGCAAGCTCGCAGGCGGCATAGGCGAGCGCCGTGGAGTCCGACCCGCCCGACACCATGAGGAGCACCGGGGTATCAGCATCGGCCATCCCGTGCGCCGCGATGGCCGACCTCATGCGCTCGATCACGTCCACAACTATTCGACCTCCTCGTCGATTGCAGGGTCGGCGGCAACGTCGGCAGGCTCGGCGAGCCCGTCGGCTTCCCCGTCGGCGGCCTCTTCGTCGTCGGGGGCTTCCTCCTCAGCGGCATCTTCTTCCCCGCCTTCTTTGCCCCAGCGCTCGGGCGAAAGGGAATCCACCGGCTCGAGCGCCACGATGCACTCGATATGGTCGGTGTGCGGGAACATGTCGACCGGCTGCACCGCCACGACCGCATAACCTATCGAGTCGAGAAACTCCACGTCACGCGCTTGCGTTTCGGGGTTGCAGGAGATGTAGACAATCCGCTTCGGGGCGAGTGCCGCCGCTGCGCGCAAAAACTCCTCCGTCGAGCCCGCGCGCGGCGGGTCCATGAGCACGACAAGCCCGCCCGCCTGGACGCTTTCCTCCTGCTCGCTCGCGCCAAGCACACCTTCCTTCGCAAGCTCGCACATGAAATCGGTGGCGTCACCAGCTACGAACTCCGCGTTCTCGACGCCGTTGTGGCGGGCGTTCGTCCGCGCGTCGCGGATGGCCGACTCCACCGAGTCGACGCCGATCACGCGCGCCGCGCCCGATTTCGCCGCCACAAGGCCGATCGTTCCCGTGCCGCAGTACGCATCGATTGCGACCTGGGTGCCGTCGAAGCCCGCAAGATCCATGGCCGCGCGGTAAAGCACTTCCGTCTGCGTCGCGTTCACCTGGTAAAACGACTTGGAGGAGATGCGGAAGGAAAGCCCGCACAGCTCATCGAGGATAAACCCGGGGCCGTAGAGCACGCGCTCCTTGTCACCTAAGATGACGTTCGTCTGACGCTCGTTCACGTTCTGCACGACCGTGGTCACCGCAGGGCAGAGGCGGATGAGCTCGCGGCAGAACGACTTCGACGACGGGAAATCGTCGCTGTTCGTGACAAGCGTGACGAGCACCTCGCCCGAGGTGTGGCCAATGCGCACCACGACATGGCGCATGAACCCCGTACCCGTGTCCTCGCGATAGGGGGCGACATCGTGCTTGCGCATGATGTCGCGCACCGCGAGCACGACTTTCTTCGCCGTTTCGTTCTCGATCAGGCATTTGTCCGTGGGAACCAGCTCGTGCGACCCCGCGGCGTACATGCCGGTGAGGATCTCATAGCGAGCCTGGGGGCGCTTCCCCTTACCGCCCTTCGCAGCACGCGCGTCCGCCGCCTTGCGATCCTGCCCACGCGAGGGCAGCTTCTTGCCCGGCGCGAAAGGCGAAATCACCTTATTGCGATAGTGATAAGGGTCCTTCATACCCTTGATGAGAGATATCGTCCCGTCGGGCGCGAGCGGCGCGAACAGGCGTTCAATGCGCAGCTGCTTGTCGATAAGCTGCTTGGTGTAGGGGACGCACAGGTTCTTGCACCCGCCACAGCGAGCATCGACCGGGCAAGGCGAATCGCTCGCCGCTGTGCGCCGAACAGCGCGAGAAGATGCCGGCTTCGCGGTCGGATGCGCCTTCGAACGCGAGCGCTGGGGACCCTTCGAGCCTGAGGGACCGCGCTGCCCCGAGCCGCCCGACTTCCCCGCGTTCGATTGCGCGCGAGAGCGCCCCGCGTTCTTCGAGCCTGCGCCCGATTTCGCGCGCGTATTCGATTTTGCTTTTTTCTTCGCGTCTTCTTGACGCCGTTTCTCATGATTAGCCATGCCACTCATTGTGTCACAAGAACGCCGCAGCGGCGCCCATCTCTCAGAAAACCCGCGCATGCGAAAAAAGTACAGCACATACCCCCTCAGGTCACTCGCCCGCCCCGCGCCGTCGAAGCGCGCGCCGCTTCCCGCCAACAAGCAGGCAAGGCCGAACATCCCAAGTAACGCGTTCGCTACAAGACCGTTTCAAAAGAGCGACCCGCACGGACGCGAAGGCGAACGTGTCGTACAATGAACCGAAAACACCGCGCCGTCAGGCGCATCAACGAGAAAGGCCCCCTCATGAACTTCATCGCCCGCTGGCTCGCCACCGCCGTTGCCGTGGCCGCCGCCGCCTGGATCGTCCCCGGCATCGACATCGTCGGAGGCGACAACGCGTGGATTATCATCGCCGTGTTCGCGCTCGTGCTCTCGCTCGTGAACATCGGCCTGAAGCCCATCCTGCAGACGCTGAGCCTGCCGCTCACATTCCTCACGTTCGGTATCTTCTACCTCATTGTGAACACGTTGCTCCTCTACATCGCATCATGGCTCACCGACGGCCTGTTCGGCATGGGCCTGCATATCGCGACCTTCGGGAGCGCGTTTGTCGCCTCCATCGTCATCAGCATCGTCTCGTCTTTGGTGAACTCCCTCATCGGGGACAAATAGCACACTGCCGCGCCCGCTACACCGCCGAGCGGTAGATCTCCTCGGCGTCTTCCATCGTGAGCTTCTTGAAGCTGCCGAACACCTCGCCTTTGTTCTTCTTCAGCGTGGGGATCATCTTCTCGATGGCCTCGTCGATCTTATCCTCGCCGATGCCGAGCTCGGTCAGAGTCGTCGGCATGCCGAGCGACGCGAAGAACTGGCGCGTCTCGTCGGCAGCCGAAAGCGCGTCGGCGCAGACGTCGCCCGTGGGGGCGAGCCCGAAAACCTCGCGCCCGTAGTAGGCCAGGCGCGCGGGGTTCCCCGCGTGCACGTGCTCCATCCACGCGGGGAACAGGCACGCGAGCCCGGCGCCGTGGGTGATGGAGGTGTCGAAGGCGGACAGCTCGTGCTCCAGGCCGTGCGTCGCCCAGTCCTCGTGGCGCCCGACGCCCGCGAGCCCCTGGTGGCAGAGCATCCCCGCCCACATGATGTTCGCACGCGCCTCGTAGTCCTCGGGGTCCGCGAGCACGCGCGGCGCCTCGGCGCGCACGGTCCTCATGAGCGAGAGGTTCAGGTTGTCGGTCACGGGGACCGCGCCCACGTCGTCGAAGAAGCGCTCGAGCAGGTGGCAGAACATGTCGGTGATGCCCGCGGCCGTCTGGTACGGGGGCAGCGTGAAGGTGAGCTCGGGGTTCATGAACGCAAGCTTCGGGCGCTGATGCTCGTTGCCGTACCCCGTCTTCATGCCGAGCGCGTCGTTGCTGACCACGGTGTTCTTCGACGCCTCGCTGCCCGCCGCAGGGATGGTGAGGACCACGGCGATGGGGAGCACGTTCTCGTTGGGGCTCTTCGTGGCGAAGAGCTCCCACACGTCCTCGTCGATGCAGGCGCCGTTCGCGATCGCCTTCGCCGAGTCGATGACCGATCCGCCGCCGACGGCGAGCACCCAGTCGACGCCCTCCTTCTTGCACAGGGCCACGCCCTCCCGCACGAGCCCGATCTCGGGGTTCGGTCGCACGCCGCCGAGCTTCACGCACTCGACGCCCGCCGCATCGAGCGACGCGCACACGCGGTCGATGAGCCCGCTTCGCACCGCGCTCTGCCCGCCGAAGTGCAGAAGCACCTTCTTCGCGCCGCGCTCGGCGAGCTTGCCGCCCACTTTCTCCTCGGCGCCCCGGCCGAAGACGAACTGCGTCGGGGACATGAACTCGAAATCAAGCATGGAAACATCCTTTCCCGATGCGCACGTTGTAAAAAATCGCTTGCGACGTGCGGCGTTACCTTTCCGTTTTAGAACCGTCACTGTAATTTGACCTCCGCGAAAGACCTCTCGCGATTTGCCCATAGTATACTGAACCCGTCCGACAATCCTCCCAAAGGAGAAGACAATGAACTCCGATTCCAAAACCGTACGCGGCCTGAGCATCGCCATCGTGGTGCTTGCCGCACTGGGCATCCTTAGCGTCATCGTCGGGTTCGCGATCATCGCGATTTTCGGCGTTGCGGTAAACGACCCCACCGTTATCGCCGAGATCCAAAACGAGCTCAACGGCACCGCCTACAGCTCCGGCAACTACTTCGACGACGACTACATCTATCTGGGCGGCATAGACAGCGGCGACATCCTCGCGATGCTGAACGCCACCGTCGGAATTTCCGCATTCCTGCTGGTGATGGGCCTGCTCTGCGTCGTCGTGCAGCTTATCGCGGGCGTCATCGGCATCAAGAGCTGCGCCGATCCGAGCAAGTTCTCGAAGCTGTTCGGCTGGACGATTGCCGGCATCGTCGTCTCGGTGCTCACCTGCAGCGTCATAACGCTCGTGCTGTTCATCATCGTGGCGGTGTACGTGAACAAGATGAAGAAGCTGCCGCTCGAAGCCTTCGCACAGCAGCAGATGGGCTACGCGGGCGCGCAACCCTACGCCAACCAGGGCGCATACCAGGCGCCGCAGCCCGGCTACTATCAGCAGCCCTACGTCCAGCCTGGACAGAACCCGTACGCGCAGGGTGCGCCGCAGCAGCCCTACGGCCAACCCTACGAGCAGCCGTACGCGCAAGGCGCGCCGCAGCAGCCTTTCGCGCAGCAACAAGACGCGCAGGGCCAGCCCCCCAGCGAGCAGCAGCCGCCCCAAGACCCCACGCAGAACAACCAGTAGCCGCGAGTTGGAGTCGCGAACTATCAGGTAAAACGAGAAGAGCCCGCACATCCATGCGGGCTCTTCACTTTCTCGGGACGGCAACGGGAATCGCGCCCTTGGGAAGCGCCCAGCGCCCCCAGGCAGCCCCGCGCGCAGGACCCTCCGCGCTACGCGTTCGCGAGCGGCGAGGGCACGACGTAAACGCGCGCCGCATTCTCCTGGTCGAGGTCGTAGAGCGCCTTCGCGTCACCACCGAAGAGTTTCATGCGCGTAACCATGGTGTCTGCGTTGTCTTCCTCTTCCTGCTGCTCCGAGATGAACCAGTCGAGGAACTTCATCGTGCGCCAATCCTTCGCCTCCATGGCGGCGTCGTAGATGTCGTTGATGGTCGACGTGATGTACTTCTCGTGCTCAAGCGCCGCCTCAAGCGGCCCAAGATGGCTCGTGAACTCTAGGTCGGGCTGGGCAATCGCGCCGAGTTTCACCTTGCACCCGTTCTCGTGCAGGTAGTTGCGGAAGATGAGCGCATGGTCCCGCTCTTCCTGCGCCTGGATCTCATACCAGTTCGCGAAGCCGGAAAGCCCCTCCTCCTCGTAGTAGTCGGCGAACGAAAGATAAAGGTACGCCGAGTAAAACTCCTTGTTGATCTGGTCGTTCAGAAGCTCGTATACCTTCTTGTCCATTACCGCCCTCTCTTTCCCGATGCCGGTCGGCACCGTTTAGGATGTCAACCAGTTAATAGTATTTCGTCTCATTAGTTTTTACAAGTCCTTTCGTGTCGATTCGGAAACAGGATCCACGCACGCGAGTAGGGTACGTACAATAAGGCAATTCAATCAGTATCGAAAGGCGACGTAGATGCTCCAGCTTCGCAATATCCGCAAAGCCTATACCACCGGCAGCTTCACCCAAACCGCACTCGACGACGTGTCCATCTCCTTCCGCGACAGCGAGTTCGTGGCGATCCTTGGGCCATCGGGTTCGGGGAAGACGACGCTGCTCAACATCATCGGCGGACTCGACCACTACGACACGGGTGACCTCGTCATCGACGGCATCTCGACCAAGAAATACAAGGACCGCGACTGGGACACCTTCCGCAACAACCGCATCGGGTTCGTCTTCCAAGCCTACAACCTCATTCCCCACCAAACCATCCTGGCGAACGTGGAGCTGGCGCTCACGCTGTCGGGCGTCTCGCGCGCAGAGCGGCGCACCCGCGCGCTCGATGCGTTGCGGAAAGTAGGGCTTGGCGATCACGTGGACAAGAAGCCGAGCCAGCTGTCGGGCGGGCAGATGCAGCGCGTCGCGATCGCGCGTGCGCTCATCAACGACCCCGAGATCCTCTTAGCCGACGAGCCCACCGGCGCGCTCGATTCCAAAACGAGCGTGCAGATCATGGACCTCTTGACCGAAATCGCAAACGATCGGCTCGTCATCATGGTCACTCACAACCCTGAACTGGCCGAACAATACGCAACGCGCATCGTCAACCTGGCGGACGGCGTCATTCGCAGCGACTCCGACCCCTTCGATCCAGCGCCCGAAGACATGCGCGCGAGCAAGAAGCAAGTCCGCCGCACGTCGATGAGCTTCCTCACGGCACTATCCCTTTCTTGGAACAACCTGCTTACGAAGAAGGGCCGCACCCTCATGACCGCCTTCGCGGGCTCGATCGGCATCATCGGCATCGCCGCGATCCTCTCGCTCGCGAACGGCGTGAACAGCTACATCGCCAACGTCGAGGAGGAAACGCTTTCCGAGTATCCGCTTTCCATCGAGAACCAGGGCTTCGACATGACGAGCCTCATGACCATGGGCATGGGCGCCCAGGGCAGCTCCTCGAGCAGCGGGGACTCGCAGGACGCGGGGCAAACCGGCAGCTCGAACGGCGATGCGGACGGCGGCACCGTCGGCGAGTCGAAGATGGTGACCGGCATGTTCGGCAGCATCGGCAGCAACGACCTTGCCAGCTTAAAGGAGTACCTGGACAACGGCGGTTCGGGGATCGACCAGTACGTGAATTCCATCGAGTACGGCTACAGCATCACCCCGCAGCTGTTCAGCTCCGACACCGAAGACGGCGTGCGGCAGGTCAACCCCGACAAGTCCTTTTCCTCCATCGGGTTCGGATCGGCCACTTCCACCAACAGCATCATGTCCTCGATGATGTCCACCAACGTCTTCTATGAGATGCCGAGCGATCCCGACCTCTACCAGGACCAATACGACGTCGTGGCGGGCACATGGCCGCAAAGATACAACGACATCGTGCTCGTGCTCACCCCCAATGGCAAGGTGAGCGACTTCATGCTCTACACCATGGGGCTGCGCGATCACAGCGAGCTCGACGACATGGTGCGCGCGTTCGCCAACGAGGAAGAGGTCAACGCGCCCGACGACTACATGACGCTCACGTACGACCAGCTCATGGGCGTGACGCTCAAGCTGGTCGCCGCCACCGACTACTATCAATACGATTCCGACTACCACGTGTGGAAGAACAAAAGCGACGACGCCGATTACATGCGCGACCTGGTTAACTCGGGAGAAGACGTGCACATCTGCGGCATCGTGAAGCCGAAGGCGGGCGCGAAGATCACCTCGCTGCAAACCGGCTTCTACTACACGAGCGACATGGTGAGCCACATCATCGACGAGGCCGCAGATTCGCAGATCGTCAAAGACCAGCTGGCAGACAGCGCGACGAACGTCTTCACCGGCAAGTCGTTCGTGGAGGAAGCGGACGCCGAGGGCTCGAGCTTCGACATGAGCTCCCTGTTCACCATCGACGGAAACAAGCTGCAGGCGGCGTTCCAGATCGACCCCGACGCGCTTTCGGTCGACATGAGCTCGCTCGATTTGTCGAGCGCCGCGAGCGACCTTCCCGCCGCACCCGAGATGGACCCCTCGGAGTTCCAGGTCAGCGGCCAGCCGACCATCGACAAGGAAGCGGCGGCGGCGCTCATGGCGGCAGTCGAGAAAGACTACTTCGCCTACTACAGCGAGCAGGTACAACAGGGCAAGCCGGCGCCTAGCTTCAACGAGTACTTCGCAACCGAACGAGCACAGAAGCTCGTGAGCGACGCGCTGCCGGGCATCATCGACACGAGTGAGATGCAAGCCGAGTTCGCGCAGAAGATCCAAGCCTACCTGCAAGCCACCATGAGCAGCTACATGAATCAGGTGGTAAGCGCCATGCAAACGCAGATGCAAGCGGCGATGACCCAGGTCATGGGGCAGCTTTCCGCCAATATGGCCACCGCGATGCACGTGGACGAGAGCGCCTTCGCCGACGCGTTCCAGATGAACATGGACGAGAAGGAGCTCACCGAGCTCATGATGTCGCTCATGAGCTCCGAGACCACGTCCTTCGACGGCAATCTCAACAAGCTCGGCTACGCCGACTACGCGAAGCCCGCGAGCATCGACATCTACCCGAAGGACTTCGAGAGCAAGCAGAGCGTCATCGACATCCTCGACGGGTACAACGACAAGATGAAGGCAGAAGGCGAAGATGACAAGGCGGTTTCCTACACCGATATCGTCGGCGCGCTCATGAGCTCGGTCACGACCATCGTGAACATGATCAGCTACGTGCTCGTTGCCTTCGTGGCCATCTCGCTTGTGGTGTCCTCGATCATGATCGGCGTGATCACCTACATCAGCGTCCTCGAGCGCAAGAAGGAAATCGGCATCCTGCGCTCGATCGGCGCGAGCAAAGGCGACATAGGACGCGTGTTCAACGCAGAGACGGTAATCGTCGGCCTGGTCGCGGGGCTTATCGGCATCGGGGTGACCGCACTTGGGTGCATTCCCGCAAACGCGATCGTCTATGCGCTGTTCGACGTGCCAAACGTCGCCATCCTTCCCTGGCAAGCGGCGGTGATCCTCGTCGCCATCAGCGTGTTCCTCACGTTCCTGTCGGGGCTTATCCCCTCAAGCGCGGCGAGCCGCAAAGACCCGGTGGAGGCGTTGCGCAGTGAGTAGGGAACGCGTTCTTGTCGCAATGAGCGGCGGCGTCGACAGCTCCGTTGCCGCCCTCTTGCTGTGCCGTCAGGGCTACGAGGCCACGGGCACCACCTGCAAACTCTTCGGCAACGACGACCTCGAGGGATCAGCGTGCGGAATCGACGGGGGCAACCCCGACTCGGGCATCGTGGGCGAGAGCACCTGCTGCTCCTCGCGCGATATCGAAGACGCGCGTCAGGTGGCCTTCAGTTTGGGGATGGACTACTTCGTCTTCAACTACCAGGGACTTTTCGGACGCGAAGTGATTGACCGCTTCTGCGAGGAGTACCTCTGCGGCCGAACACCCAACCCCTGCATCGACTGCAACCGCTACGTGAAGTTCGACGCCCTGCAGAAGCGCCGCCGCCAGCTGAATTTCGACTACGTGGCGACCGGGCATTACGCCAGGCGCGTTTACGATGAGAAAACAGGCCGCTACCTGCTAAAATGCGGGCTTGATCCAAAGAAGGACCAGAGCTATGTCCTTTTCCACCTCACGCAGGACACACTCGCCCATATGCTTTTCCCGCTTGGGGAACTGACGAAGCCCGAGGTTCGCGAGCTCGCACGCGAGGCGGGGTTCGACAACGCGGGGAAAAGCGAAAGCCAGGACATCTGCTTCGTGCCCGATGGCGACTACACAAGCTTCATCGAACGGCGTTGCGGGCACACTTTCGGGCCCGGTCCCATCGTCGATGTGCATGGCAAGGTCCTCGGCGAGCACAGGGGGATCGACCGCTACACCATCGGCCAGCGTAAGGGAATCGGCGTTGCCGCAGGTGAGCCGTTATTCGTTTTCCGCAAAGACGCTGAGACCAACACGCTTGTCGTGGGAACCGACTCCGAAACGCGCGCCGCAACCGTGCGAGCAAACGACGTGAACCTGATTTCCGTCGCCTCCATCGACGAGCCTTTGCGCGTGACGGCCAAGACGCATTACCGCATGAAGGCGCAACCTGGATGGGCGCGCATCGAGGACAACATGCTCGTGATGGAGTTCGATGAGCCGCAACGAGCCGCAGCACCAGGCCAAGCGCTCGTCCTTTACGATGGCGACACCGTCGTCGGCGGCGGCACCATCATCGATATGTAGCGAAGCCCTCTCGATCCGAGTTCATTCATCGAGAGGGCTTCGCTTTGCGGCATCAACAGCCTAGACGGAGAGAGGGGAAGAAAGCCGTCGTGCCGCCTTGGGTATTTGAAGAAGAATCAGCAGTGCTCAGGTTGTGCGGCGAGAGCGCCGCGCTCCCAAGCTAATTCGCTACTCGAACTTGAACATCGCCGTCGACAAGTAGCGCTCACCGGTATCGGGGAGAATGGCCACGATGGTCTTGCCCTTGTTCTCGGGGCGCTGCGCAAGCTGGCCTGCAGCCCACACGGCAGCACCTGACGAGATGCCGACAAGCAGACCCTCCTTTGCGGCGAGCTCACGGCCCGTTTCGAACGCATCCTCGTCGGCAACAGCGATGACCTCGTCATACACCGACGTGTCAAGCGTATCGGGAACGAAGCCCGCGCCGATGCCCTGAATCTTGTGAGCACCCGCATGGCCTTCGGAAAGAACCGGGGATCCCGCCGGCTCGACCGCGACGACCTTCACGTCAGGATTCTGGAACTTCAGGTAGCGACCCGTGCCGGTAACCGTGCCACCCGTGCCAACACCCGCAACGAGGATATCAACCTTGCCCTCGGTATCCCTCCAAATCTCAGGGCCAGTCGTCGCCTCATGGATTGACGGGTTCGCCGGATTGGTGAACTGACTCGGAATGAATGAGTTGGAAATCTCGCCTGCGAGCTCCTGAGCCTTGGCGATAGCCCCCTTCATGCCCTTTGAGCCGTCGGTCAGAACCACTTCGGCACCGTAGGACTTCATGAGGTTGCGACGCTCGATTGACATCGTCTCCGGCATCGTGATGATGAGGCGGTTACCCCGAGCAGCAGCTATCGCGGCAAGGCCGATACCCGTATTGCCCGAAGTGGGCTCGATGAGCACCGTGTCGTCGTTCACCTTGCCAGCCTTCACAGCCTCGTCGATCATTGCCTTCGCGATGCGATCCTTCACCGACCCCGCCGGGTTGAACAGTTCGACCTTGCCGAGGATGGTCGCCCCAAGATCGTGGTTCTTCTCAAAGTTCGAAAGCTCTACAAGAGGGGTGTTGCCGATAAGCTCCGATACGCTTTTGTGGATGGTCATGACTCTCGCCTTTCGTCGATTCCTATGTGATGGCATTTATCCTACTATGCTTATAGGTTTTGTCAATAAGATTGGCCTACTTTTTTCGCTGAAAAATGAAAACGCCCCCCATCTGGGAAGGCGTTGGACTAGCAGTGTTAAGAGAACGTTAAATGCAATCGGCAGCACGAGCGGGGCTGCACCTGATGCAATGACAGCCTTCGTATAATGATCGTTCACACGCACGATATCTTCGTCAGGAACCTGCGTTGGCACAATCCCGATAACAGGCCGTTGCTCAACTTTCGACATGAGCGCCCCCTCGACTCAATTGCTGTTGGGTAAATCCTACAGTATTAGTCGACTTTTTGGGCGACGTTTTTGTTAAATCGAATAGCTATCAGCTGCAACGGAAGATGCCTGATTGAGAATATCCTGCAAGGTAATCCCAGAGAGATAGTCCTTGATCAGCTTGTCGAGACCCTTCCAAACCCCAATCTCGATGCAAATATGGGGCTGCGAGCAATCGAAGTCATCTTCGCAGGCGAGGCACGACACCGGTGCAAGCGTCCCCTCGGTGACGGCAAGCACATCGAGGACGGTGATGTCGCTCGCCGGACGAGCCAACCGATATCCGCCGGCAGCGCCGCGAACCGACTTGACCAGCTGCGCGGATACCAAATTGGGAACGATTTGCTCGAGATACTTCTTCGAAACGGATTCGGCCTCGGACACTTCTTTCAAGGAAACGAGCTTATCTCCGCCGCGCTCTGCAAGATTCAGCATAAAGCGCACCGCATACAAGCCCTTCGTAGAGATTTTCATTGCACATGCCCACCTTCATCCGATGATAAACACCCTCATATTTTATAGGTATTGAATGCAAAGTCGCGGCAAAAGTAAAAAAGGGACGCGAAAAAACGCGTCCCTTCAAAAAGACCGCAAGCCAGCTTGAAGCGCTGATCCTTGATTAGCGGCGATGATGGCGATGGCCGTGGCAGTGATGAGCTTTGCGGCCCTTCTTCTTGCCGTTAACACCCTTCTCCTTGATGGAGACGATGAGCTTCTCGGTGATAGCGTTGAGCTGGGCGATTTCCTCGTCGCTCAGGCAACCGAGGATGTCCTCGGCGGTTTCCTCGTTCGCCGCAGCGCGCTTCTCGGCGATCTTCTTGCCCTCGTCGGTCAGCTTGACGGCGTACGTGCGCTCGCCCTCGGCCTCTTCGATGGTGATGTAGCCGTTGCGCTCAGCCTTCTTCACGATGCCCTTGAGCTCGCGACGGTCGACGCCGAGCTTCTTCACGAGATCGCGCTGGGTAGCACCGTCGTCCTCAAGCAGGAACTTGAGCAGTGCGCCCTGGCCGCGCTTGAAGCTCTTCGGGCCGTTCTTGTGGAAAGCGAGGCGGGTCAGTTTGCTTGCCTTTTTCAGCTGAGCAAGCGTCTTCATTGCGTCAGTCATGGCGGGTCCTTCTTTCTTTTCTTTTATCCCTT
>NZ_DBFSAP010000052.1:0-42841 GCF_048412355.1 Ellagibacter sp. | reverse complement strand
TGGGCGATGAGGTCCAACGCGCGCTTCCGCGCCAGGTCGTGCTAGAATGCGGTCATCCGCAGCGCCGACGGCGCCCCGATCCCCGTCGCACCGGCAAGGCTTCCGGTCGGCTTTTCCCGCAAAACTTAACTCGCACCTCGCTTGCCACTGCCCTTGATAATCTAAAGCAAATTTGGTACATAAGTTTCAGTGGCTGTCTCAGCTACCTCCAAATGCCGGGGGCTTATCCCAATGTCATTAACTTAAGCGGATGACATTCAAGCCGGCGCCGCTTGTCAAGGCCCCGAAGCCACCACCGGCCACGGGGCCTTTTCGCGCTCTCGGTTGGGTGTCGGGGCTTGCTGGCTGCAGCCCGCAGCGGGACTCGCCGCCAGGCGGTGCGGCGGCCTCTTCAGAAGACCCGCTTGTGGGTGTTGCTGTACCTGTTGGCGTAGCGGCCCTCCACGCCGTCGCGCGGGTACGACCTCTCGCGGCGCACGGGCGCAAGGCACCGCCTGAGCTCCTCCACGATCCCGGCCATGATGACTTCGCGCTCGTCGTCGCCGGCGAGCAGCATGCCGAGCAGCTCGTCCTTCACCACGCCCAGCGCGAAGCTCCTGTTCACCGTCATCTGGTGCCTGTAGCGCTCGGGCGCGCCTGCGGCGAGGGCGGCCGCGTCCGCCTCGTTGGCGATGTCGAACGCCACGTTGAGCAGGTACGCCGTCGCGTAGATGTCCTGCTCTATCAAGACGGGCTTCGTGCCGGTCAGGTTCTCCAGCTGCAGGCGGTCCTTGAGCATCTGGAAGCAGGTCTCGACGCCCCAGCGCAGGTGGTAGAGCTCCCTCAGGTCGTCGGGCGTGAAGGACGCGGGCAGGTTGGTGACGAGCTTCTCGGGCGTCTCGCCGCCGATGTCGACGAGGACGCACCTGACCCCTATGGGCTCGTGGGAGAGCAGCGCCTCGAAGGCCTCCGGCTCCCTCTTGCGCAGGCTCGCGATGCGCTGGTAGCCGAACCCGAACTCGCAGACGGCGTCGCCGCCGGCCTCGGCCGCCCGCGCGAACTCGGCGTTCATGAAGTTCTGCTGCGAGCGCATCAGGTAGGGGACGCCGTTGTCGGAGAGCCACGCCGGAAGCGGGAAGGACGGGTACCCGCGGTCCATCACGACCACGAACCGCTCTCCGCCCATCGCCTCGCGGGCTCTCTCCACGTGGCCGGCCACGAAGGAGCGCTCGTCGAACCCGCCGGTCGTGACCTCCAGCCCGACAACCTGCCTCGCGATCACGTCGTAGACGGCGGACAGCCCGCAGAACGCCTGCACCTTGCCGTGCTTCGCCGACGAGCCGCCGTATGCGGCCACGGTGGCGGCGTTGGTGGGGACGTTGGCCGTCGAGCCGTCGATCGCCAGCACGTGCATACCCCGGAAGGTCGGGGCGTCGCCGTCGGCGTAGACCTGCGCGGCGTGGTGGCGCATGAGGATCGCCAGGGCGGCGGGGTCGAGCTTCTCGCGCTGCTTGAGGTAGCCGGGCGCGCTTATCGGGCTCTCCATGCCGAGCTCCCTCCCGAGCTCGCGCAGCTCGATCCTGAGGGTGCGCCCCTTCCGGCAGACGATGCTCTCGACGAGCGCGTCGTGCGGCATCTTGCGGCGCCTCGTGAAGTCCCTCGGGCTGCGGCGGCAGGCTGCGGCGAACTCGCCGCTCCCCACGAGCTCCAGGTCCCTCCCGATTCGCTCGGACGCGCCCACGGCGCAACCTCCTCGCTCAGTCGTCCCACACCAGCCTCGGCTTCTTCTCGGACCACGCGGCCCTCAGGTAGGGCACCTGCTCCTCGGCGACGCGCCCGATGTTCACCACGGTGCGCTGCACGACCCGCTTGCCCTCGCGCCTGTTCTCGACCACGGATGCGTAGAGCATCTCCTCGCCGCCCTTGCCCTTCTTACGCTGAACCTTAAGAAACATATTCCCACTACGTATATTGGTACCTTGATGCTGTTTTAGCTAAATCTTCCCACCACTATTATACATGCGATCGAACTGGAGGGGGACGGCGTGGGAGTGTTTTCGATCTGATTTCCTGGAGAAAGAGGAGGGCCTCGTTCCCACTACGGGAGCGAGGCCCTGATAAGCGTTGCCGGCTTGAATGTCACTTGCTTAAGTTAATGACATTGGGGCTTATCCCCCGGCTTTTAGTGTATTCAGCGATTTGATTAGTGCGCCTCGGCGCTATCAGGGCGCGCTGCTGTCCACCAAGCAAAGCGATCGCGAATTGGTTCATACAGGTTGATCAGCAGTCCTCGATAGTCCGGACACAAAGACTCCAAATGTTCAACCATGTCATCCAAATCGAATCGCACAAGAAAGCGCGCCTCCTCCAGCAGTTGGGCAAGCCATGCCTCGACGTAATCCAGACCCCTCAGCCCCTCGGAAACAGGAGCGCTCAACGGGTAGTCGATGCTGCAAGGGACTTGATGCGCGCCGAAGAACGTGTCGTAGCAGCTGGGAAGCCTCTCAATGCTGGCAAGCGTGTCCCTCAGCGCGATATTGCGAAATGGAGGCATAGTCACCACCACCTGGCGCCAAAGACTCATGACCTCCGGGATGCGAGCTTCCAGCAGCTTTCGCCTTTCGGTCCAAGCCCCCACCACGTCCTCCGACTCCAGAAGAGATACCGCCACCTCGGGCTCTTCGCCGAAGAGGCCCAACACGTACAGCGCCGACTCCGCCAAGTCGTAGCCTTCTTGCTGGGACACGCTGGAGGATCCCCCCAAGGTATACAACCGGCAGACGTGAGTCATCAGCGCGGCGAATCCCCGCATCGCCCGCTCGGAGCTAAAGCCGTCCAGGCTCAACAAGGCATTAATCACAGTCTTCACCCCAACGTTCGCCATACCATCCGTCGGCAATCACGTCGTCGAGCCACTCATCGGGATCCCAGCGATAAAGCAGACCATCCTCGTCCGTGATCTCATACGCTCGCATGCCCTCGCAAGACGAAAGGCTGTCCTTCGACAACGAAAGAGCCAGCCCCACGTCACCAGCCGCCTCGCCGTCGAAGCACTCCCGCAGCGCTTCGACAATCTCCTGGTCGGCCACCTGCGCAGGCAGATCATCGCGCAGCTCGTAGAACGACTCGACAAGTTCCATCAAAGTATTCGCAGCGTTGCCCGTAAAGTAAGCGGAATCCGAAAACGCCCGAATCAGTCGCGCTGACGCCCCTTCCCCGAAGCAAATCCGACCGTTTTCCGCCAGGCAAGCTGCTTCGGTCCGAACGACCTCCTCGACTTCCCGGTTGGAGAGATTGCAACCCGCATCCCGCATCGCCCCGATAAACCCAATTTGCGCCATCACTTCAAACATGCACATCACCCTTTCCGATAAACCAGATAAGGCTTAATACCCGAAAACCAGGTGAAAAGACAGTCTGCAATTATGTTTTGGAACATGGTAATGTGCAAAAGAATTATCTGCAGCGCCTTGCTCTTGACAAGGCGTCTTTTTATCGTGCGAAATCGTTTCCGATGCGTCTTTTCCCAAGAAATGACACGACTTATTAACATTTCAGAGTGCAGCGATGCACGAACTTTGCTTTCATGTTGTATCTCCTCCTGATTCTGATGCCAGTTTTGAGTATTGTCCTATTACCGTCGGCCCTATTCACGCATATTCGGCTGACCGGTAAAAATCTCAAAGCCCGCCGTCGCCAGAATCGGCTCGCCGTCCCGAGCTCGGTCGAGACAGGGGTCGAGACTGGGGTCGGGTGATTTGTCTCACTCGCAAATCAATATGCGGCGAAAGACTTCGGGCGATATCTAAGGAATGCCAACGCGTCAATCCTCGCTCGTACGTGTAAAATCAAGCCGATTGACCGCCCAGCTACCAGAAGGACGCCATATGGAAATCCCTAGCACCCTGTGCAGCAACCTATACGACTTCGCATTTTGCCCCGAGCCCTGCTATGACCGCCTGGTCGACCTCGCCGACCCTGAGGACTGGGGCCTTAACAACCGCATTCTCAAAAACTACCTGTCGTTCTCGTTTAGCCGCGCAGTGTTCCTTACCGAGCGCGACGCGAACCAGACCGCGCCGTCCAACCTGCCATTGGTGTTCGACGACGGCCGCTGCCTGTTCAACACCGGCCTGTACACACGCCGCTACGAGAATATCTACGGCCTGTTCGAGCCCAACACCAAGCCCGACGCGCGCCAGCACTGGTTTTTGAAGGGCTTTTTCAAAGAGAGTGACCCCATGCTGGTCGCCTTCGAATACCTGCCCTGCCGCGTGCACTTTGCCGAGGATCCCTCTGAGCTCGTCTTCGACTACCGCCTGCCCATCCGGTCCAATATCGACCACATCTTAGGCGATGAGGAGAACTTGACGCGCATTCCCGCGAGCCTCATGGGAGAAGACAACTCGCTGCTGCTGCGCCGCGCCTTCGAGGGCGCCGTCGCCGAAGCAGCCCGCCGCGCCGCTGCCAACTATACGCTCGCCGTGCCGCAGTTCTATGACGGCAGAATCCAGTTGCTTTTGCCGCTGTGCCTGACCAGCGACAAGCCCGAACTGGCGCTGACCATCCAGCGCGAAGACGGCTTCTATGCCGCGCGCACCTGCCTCACGATTGAGATGGCGTACAACAACGCACGACTCATCTGCCGTCCCGAGACCTCCTGGATTAAGCGGTAGCGACTGGCTCATCTGCGAGGTTGTACTTCATTTGGCGCGCAGGGCAAGCCTTGCGCCAGCAGATTAGCTGATGAGCACATAGAACCCGCTATGTCAGACAGACCACCCTAGCTTAGGAGCAACATGAAGCCGATAGCGCACATCCGCACCGACCTACCGCAGAAGTTCGGGATACCCCGTAACAGCTTTCTTGCGCCTCACCTGCGAGGACGCATCGTATTTGAGCCCGAGTGCGCCCTCGAGTCGGCCGTTTCGGGAATCGAGAGCTTTTCGCATCTCTGGCTAATCTGGCAATTCGAAAACGGCGTGCCCGGCGGAACCGCCGACGACATCGCCGCCGATTATGCAGCGTCTAGCAGGAGCGGGGCAAACGACCGATGGTCGCCGACCGTGCGACCCCCGCGACTGGGCGGCACCGAGCGAGTAGGCGTGTTCGCATCGCGCAGCCCCTTTCGCCCGAATCCGCTGGGCTTGAGCTGCGTGAAGCTCGATCGGGTGGAACGCACCGACGCCGGGCCCGTGCTCCACGTCCTCGGGGCCGATTTGCGAGACGGCACGCCGATTCTCGACATCAAGCCCTATATCCCCTTCGCCGACTGCCATCCCGATGCCCGCGGCGGATGGATCGAAGACGCACCGTGGCACAAACTTACGGTCGACTTCCCTGACCAGCTTCGCGAATCAATCGAGGAAGACAAGCCCGCCGGCCTCGTCGAGGTTCTGAGGCAAGACCCGCGGCGCGCGGGAAGCAAGCACGACCCCTCGCGTGTGTACCACCTTGCCTATTCCTCGCTCGACGTCGCCTTCACCGTCGACGGCGACGTGCTGCACGTCATCTGCATGAGCTAAACTCCGCCCTATCGCGCATCTTCCCAGCGGAGAGCACGTCACACCTCGCGTCCGCTAGGCTCCTGCAGCAGACTCCGTTTCTCCCTACTCAGATACTTGAAGGGCTCGGTGCGCACGCCGTCGACCAGGGA
This sequence comes from Ellagibacter sp., assembly GCF_048412355.1. Taxonomy (NCBI): domain Bacteria; kingdom Bacillati; phylum Actinomycetota; class Coriobacteriia; order Eggerthellales; family Eggerthellaceae; genus Ellagibacter; species Ellagibacter sp. Next base: position 37,206 of record NZ_DBFSAP010000052.1, on the reverse strand, counting down.
GGTAGTCGACGCATGTGCGGCGTCAAGCAAGTTGCCACCAAGCGAAATGAGAACTACAGCCAGTTGGTGGTCAAGAGGAAGAGTTGTGCGCTCGTCTTTTCACGCCGTCTCTGAATGGGCAAGTTTGCGACCTGGCCTTTTACCAGCAAGGGCGCCACGACCGACCTCCCAAGGCCCGAAAACGCCGGTTTTTCGCAATCAGAACGTCGCACAACTCGCTCAGTTGACCACCAACTCGGCTTTTGCTCGCCGCATGAGGGATTTTCGGCGTCAATGGCCCCAAACAGCACGCAGACGACATTGGGACGGTCGCAGTGCGCCCCCTGCGCGTCACGCGGTCGCGGCGATCTCCCCAACGGGGAGTTCCACGCGCATGACGGTGCCGTCCGCCGAGCTCGCCTCGACCTCTACCGTACCGCCATGAAGTGCGGCGATTTCCCACACAAGCGAAAGCCCCAGCCCAACGCCACCGTATTCCCTGCTGCGGGACGAGTCGACGCGGAAGAACGGCTGGAAGACGCTCTCCTTGAACTGCTCGGGGATCCCAGGGCCGCTATCCTCGACCCGCAGGACGACGCGCCCGCCCTCCTCGCAGGCGGAGACGCGGACCGCCGTATCGGGTCGGCTGTAGCGAATGGCGTTCTCGACCAGGTTGAACACGAGCCGATATATCAACGTGTCGCTGCCGATCAGCTGGGCATCCCCGCTACGCTCAAGGGCGATGCCGCGCGCCTCGGCGATTGGAGCAAGGTCGGCGAGAACCTCCTCGACCATCGGCGCTAACTCGATCCGGTCGTTGCAGGGCACGCTGCGAAGCTCGCTCATCTCGAGCAGCGTCTTCGTCATCTGCGACATCTTCTCGGTCTGCTCCCGCAGAAGCTCGAGGAAGGCAGCTTCCTCACGCCCCATATCGGGGTGTTCGGCGGAGAACAGCTCGACCTGCGCCTGCATGAGCGCAAGCGGCGTCCGCAGCTCGTGGGCGGCGTTCCCCGTGAACTGCCGCTGTGCGCTAAAGCCCTCGTCAAGGCGGTCAATCATGCCGTTGAACGACTTGCTGAAATGCTGGAACTCGGGCAGCACGTCCTCGCTGATCTTCATGTCGGCCAAATTGCTCGGCTGCACGTTCTCGATCTGCGAGGCGAAGGCCCGCAACGGCCTGAGCGCGCGGCCGCTGACGAAGTACGCTAGCACGCCGCCGAGCAGCGTCACTGCAATCGTTATCAGCCAATTAGTCGCGCTGAAGGATTCCTGCGCGTTGCTCACCACGATCGTGAGCTCTTCGTCGAGCTCGCGGTTGTCGGGGTCGAACGACGCGGCGGCACCATCGCCGATGTCGGCGCTCGCCGATATGCCGCTGCCGATCGAGTCCATGTAGCGCATGCCCGAATACCCGATCAGGCAGTTCATCAGCACGCACGTCACGCACACGAGAAGGGCCGTCATCAGCGTGATGCGCCACTGCAGCGAGAGCCTTTTCATGCGGTTTCCTCCATCACATAGCCCTCCCCTATGCGGTTGCGTATGGGGTCGTGTCCCAAAGCGGCGCGCAGCTTCTTCCTCAAGGAAGAAATATGGACCCTAATCGAATTGCTGAAGCTGTTCACGCTGCTATCCCACACATGCTCGAGCAGCTCCTCCTGACTGACCGGCCGCCCCTGGTTGAGCATCAGGTACTCGAGTATCCCCGTCTCCTTTCGGGTGAGTGACAGCGCCTCCCCGCCAACAGCCGCCCGACGCGCCTTTGTGTCGAAAGTCAGCTTTCCGCAGGTCAGCAGCACATCGTTTTGCGTAAAACGCCTCAGCGTGAGGGCGCGTATCCTCGCCGCGAGCTCCTCGAGGTGAAACGGCTTCGTCAGGTAGTCGTTGGCGCCCGCATCGAGGCCCGCCACCTTGTCGGCAACCTCGCCGCGCGCCGAAAGGACGAGCACCTTGGTCTCGCAATCGGTTTCCCGCAGGGTCCTAAGCACCGTCATACCATCCGCGCCGGGAAGATTCAAATCGAGCACGACAAGATCGAACCTCTCGAAGGCAAGCAAATCCAGCGCCTCCCGCCCATCGTGGCAGCAGTCAACGCTGTACGCAAGATGCCTCAAGCTGCGCGCAATCGTATCGCACAGCGATCGCTCGTCTTCCACAACCAAAATTCGCATTCGGGCCTCCTCGCACGGGTGCCGTCTCTCTTAACACGGATTTTATAAGCGATATGTTCCAATGAGACGCGCAACGAAAGAAATAGGCTCATTTCTCCCGAAAGGAGGACAACACCATGCATCGGAGAGCATTGCCGCCCCTGCTTGCGGCAGCCTTGGCACTCGGCGGCTGCGTCGCCGTTTCGCAGACCGCGCCCCCCGAAAGTCAATCGAAGGGAACGGACACCATCGAGAAACCCTCCGATACGGCAGGTGAGGAAATCATGTACAAGGACACCTCAGAAAACGTCATCTATCTGGCAGGTGGCTGCTTTTGGGGCATGGAGCAGCTGATGCAGTCCATCCCCGGCGTCATCGATGCCCAAAGCGGCTACGCCAACGGCACTTGCGAGGCCGACGCCAACTACCCGACCGTCTACAAGGGAAACACCGGCTTTCGGGAAACCGTGCGGGTTGAATACGACCCTGACCAGGTAAGTCTCGACGCGCTACTGCTCGCCTACTTCTACGTTATCGACCCTACGGTGGAAAACCAGCAGGGCAACGATCGGGGCAGCCAGTACCAGACCGGCGTTTACTACACCAACGACAAAGCGAAGGAGGCGGTGGAGCGCATCGCGGAAATCGAGCGAAGCCACGCCGAGAAGTTCTTCGTGGAAATCGGGCCGCTGAGAAACTACTTTCCCGCGGAGGATTATCACCAGGATTACCTGGAGAAGAACCCCGGCGGCTACTGCCACATCCCGAAAGCGGAGATGGAGCTGTTCTCCAAGCTGCGTATCGACCCCGGTGATTACCAGAAACCCGCAGCGGAGTCCATCAGGGACAGGCTGACCGCGGAGCAATATCGCGTCACACAGGAAAACGGTACGGAGCGCCCCTTCACCGGCGAATTCTGGAACCAGTTCGAAAGGGGCATCTATGTGGATATCGTCACGGGCGAGCCGCTCTTCTCCTCCACGGACAAGTTCGAAAGCGGTTGCGGCTGGCCCGCGTTCACAAAGCCCATTGAGAAACCTGCCGTAGTTGAGCTTGAGGACAACAGCCTGGGAATGCGTCGCACCGAGGTGCGCAGCCGCGCTGGCGATTCCCATCTCGGCCACGTGTTCACCAACGACCCGGAATCCCCCAACGGCGTGCGCTACTGCATCAACAGCGCGTCTTTGCGCTTCGTGCCGTACGCCAAGATGGAAGCCGAAGGCTATGGATATCTGCTCTACCTGTTCAAAGAGTAGGTTTTCGCAGGTCAATGTCTGAATTACGAAGTGAAAGGAGCGATTGGATTGTTCAAAGCGATAAAGCCTGCAGCGCAAGTTGCCTTGCTGGCAGCCGGAGCGGCCATGGTGTGCTTCGGCGCGATGCGGGGCGAGGCTGACGCCGTGCTGGCCAAGGCGATTCGACTGTGCTTGGAGTGCATCGGAATTGGATAAGAGAAGAAACCCCGTATCGCAGTTTTTGAGCCGCTTCCGTAGCTGGATCCAAGCGGGCGCGACGCTGCTCACCAATATTCACCTGTCGAACTTCTTTAAGGGCACTATCTATCAGGGGCAGGGCAAAGCCGTCTGCGTCCCCGGCCTGAACTGCTACTCCTGCCCCGCGGCCACAGGCGCCTGCCCCATCGGATCGTTTCAGGCGATCGTAGGCTCGTCGAAATTCAGCTTCTCGTACTACGTGACCGGGTTTTTGATTCTCATCGGCGTGCTGTTGGGGCGTTTCGTGTGCGGGTTCCTCTGTCCCTTCGGCTGGCTGCAGGAGCTGTTGAACAAAATCCCTGGCAAGAAGCTGTCCACAAGGAAGCTCAAACCGCTTAGGTACCTGAAGTACGCCGTGCTGCTGCTCACCGTGATCTTGCTGCCCGCGCTGCTTGTCAACGACGTCGGGATGGGTGACCCGTACTTCTGCAAGTACCTCTGCCCGCAGGGGGTGCTCGAAGGCGCGATTCCGCTCGCCATCGTCGATAGCGGCATACGTTCCGCATTAGGAGCGCTGTTCACCTGGAAGCTTGCCGTTTTGATCGCGGTGGTCGTCTTGAGCGTGCTCATCTACCGCCCATTTTGCAAATGGATCTGCCCGCTCGGCGCTCTCTATGCGCTCATGAACAAGGTGTCCCTGCTCGGAATAAAGGTTGACCAGCACCGATGCATCTCGTGCGGCACGTGTGCGAAGACGTGCAAGATGGACGTCAAGGTCACGGAGTCGCCCAATCACACCGAGTGCATCCGCTGCGGCAAGTGCATAAGAGCTTGCCCGACCGACGCCATCGGCTTCCACTACGGCCTGAGCTTGCCGGAAAAGCAACCGAATCAGCAGTGCGAAAAGAACTAACGAATTGAGAAAGAACCAAGCAAAGCAAACGATTGCAAATGGAGGAATTATTATGAAACTAACGAAAATTGCGGTAGCGCTGGTGGGCGCGCTTTTGGCGTTCAGCCTTGCAGCCTGTTCGGCTCCTAAGGACAACGAGGCCTCTTCGACAAGCGGCGACACCGATATCGCGGCTTTGCTGGCAACGCAGCCGAAAAACCTCGAGGAAGCGACTGAGCTGCACCAACAGCTCATGCAGAAGGAAAATGAAATCCTCTCCGGCAACTCGAAGCTGTGGGAAAAAGTGTTTCTGGCAGCCAACAAGGACACGCCGATGATCGAGGACGGCAAGAACTACGGCGACTTCCTCCTCGACACGATCGAGGGCGCCAAAGACCAGTTCTCAGCCGAAGAGTTGAAGACGCTCAAGACCGGGGCCCAGCAGGTGAAGGAAATCGAGGACAAGCTCGCGGCCCTCGAGAAGGACTTCCCCGGATGCGGTAGCTCCCCGAGCTCAGGGGAGAGCGTCGACGCGTCGAGCGCCGGCATGCCGAATAGCGCAGGCGCCGCTACCAGTGCGGGCAAGTTCCCGAGTTTCCAGGGGAAAGACCTCGACGGCAACGAAGTGACCAGCGACAAGCTCTTCTCGGGGAGCAAGGTGACGGTGGTCAACTTCTGGTTCACCACCTGCAAGCCGTGCGTGGGCGAGCTGGGCGACTTGGAAGCGCTCAGCAAGGAGCTCGCCGGCAAGGGCGGCCAGGTCGTGGGCGTGAACTCCTTCACGCTCGACGGCGACGCGACCGCGATTTCCGAGGCGAAGGACATCCTCGCGAAGAAGGGCGTCACGTACAAGAACGTCTGGTTCGCGTCGAGCAGCGAGGCCGGGAAGTTCACCTCCGAGCTGTTCTCGTACCCGACCACCTACGTCGTCGACAAGAACGGCAGCATCGTGGGAGACCCGATCGTCGGCGCGATCACGTCCCCCGAGCAGCAGAAAACGCTCAGCAAGCTCATCGACCAGGCAATCGCGAACAGCGAGGGATAAGCCCGCAAGCGAGCGCTATGGGAAGGCCCCGGCATGCGAACTGCCGGGGCCTTCCTGCGTTTTGTGAGCAGTCGACCGATTGAGCGAGACGCACGACCGAACAGGGCCCTGGCAGCGAAGAGAGGCTCCGACGTTAAGCCATCAACTCCCTGCGTTTCAGGAAATCCTTTTTGATGCGGTCGCCCATTTCCTCAGCCAGTTCAAATCCCTGGTTGCAAATGGCTTCGACAGAGGCCTGGAGAGCGACGGGGAACTCCTCGATCGTCTCATCAAGCTCCATAAGACCACGTTTCTCCCCCACGCCGCAAGCTTTAGCCGTCGCCGCGACCTCACTTCGCGTAACCTGGTCCACGCGCCGAGATCCACCGAACGACACGCCCATCTCCCTGTCCACTTCTGGGTACACGGTAGTGCTCGTCACGTCATAGAGCGGCGCGAGGCTCTTCCTCGACCAATCATCGCTCCAAAGCATCGAGTGATTCTTCAAGTGGTTGTCGGCGTTTCCAACAGCCCAATCGAACACCAATCTCGAAAACAGCATCGCCCTATCCCCAAAGGGATTAGCACTTTCTTCGTTTATCAGCTTGGCGCAATTATTCGCGTAGTTCCCGTCTGTCGGCTCGTACTTGTCGCCGAACTTCGGCAAAGCTTGGAAGAAATCCTCTTGATGAAGCCGATGGAAGAATTCGCTGCCTACATCAATTCGATCGAATCGCTTCACAGCAAGCGGCGGATCGCTGCCATCGATGGGAATTAGCCTGCATTCGGCAGCGTCGAAACCGAGCCTCGCCGCGGTCGCCATGCAAACAGCCTCGTTGATTGTCTGCAGTGGGAAACTTCCGTCGCACGCTTTCACAATATGGCTCGACGGAGCCGCACCTTTCGGGTACTGCCATGCGCCGGTAGCAGCATCGAAATGAAGACCGACCTTCATTTGCGCTCCAGCCAAAGAAAGCCTCGATCGAACTGCTGCATGCGAAGCGAACTCCCTCGGGAAGGCGGCAAACCGTTCAAAATCGGAATCTCCCATAGGCTCATAGCCCCGTCCCCATACGGGATCTTCACCAGCAACCTTGAAAACCAGCGCACCAGCTGACTCATCATTGAGCCTCGATATCAGCTCATGCAAGTCGTCTTCCGACGTATGGAACGAAGCGCTTAGGACCCTTCGCATACTTCCCTCTGGGAGAAGTCCGTCGAAAAACGATTTCACCGCAGAAGGGGGCAATTCGCCCGCGCCGAGGGGAAGGGCATGCGAAATGGACTGGGCACTGTCGTTTCGCCGATAAGAATCAGAATAGGAAAATGTCAGGGCAACCTCCGACGCGCCGACGAATCCTACCTCTTCGAATCGGCCAAGACGCTCGCGATATACGACAAGCTCTCTTCCAGACATCGCCATCACCTTTCGAGTGCAACGAGATCGACTCCGAGCGCCAGAGCGTAAGACAAGACCTTGTCGATGCCGACCGTTCCTCGCCCCCGCTCGATTTCGCCCACGAGTCTGGGGCTAAAGCCAAGCATTTCGGCAACCTCTTCCTGCGTATACCCAAAAGATTTCCGTCGCTTTCTCAGCAATGGGCCAAGGGAAGCGCACTCCATAACCCTTGTTCCGCACGCCATGATTTGGTCGCGACTGAGTGTCATCACTGCTCGATTCTTACGTATAGGTGCAGAAATTCTGATTTGATATAATATCATACGAATACGTAAGATTTTCATGTAATTGAGAAAAACGTACCTATACGTAAGAAATCCGTTAAAGCATCAGGTAGCGGCCGGTGATGCTTTCCGGGTTCGCGGCGATTTCCACAGGCGTGCCGCACGCCACGATGCGCCCGCCGTCCTTCCCGCCATGCGGTCCCATGTCGATCACGTAGTCGGCATTGGCGATGAAGTCGAGGTCGTGCTCGACCACCACCACGGTGGCGCCCCGCTCCACAAGCCGCTCGAACACGCCAAGCAGCGTCTCGACGTCGCGCGGGTGCAGGCCGATCGTCGGCTCATCAAACACGAACACGGCGTCTTCCTGCCCCCGGCCCATCTCGCTTGCAAGCTTCAGGCGCTGGGCCTCGCCGCCGGAGAGCGCGGGCGTTGCCTCACCGAGCGTGAGGTATCCCAGCCCCAGGTCATGCAAGGTTTGCAGCTTCTCGTGCGCCTTCTTGATATCGGCAACATGCGCACGCGCCTCATCGACCGAGAGCGCGAGCAGCGCCGGCAGGCTGAGCGCCTGGCCACGGGGCGTGCCCTTCTCGCCCTTCGCGCCCTTCTCGAGGCGGCGAATGCCCTCGGCCGCAGCGCTAAAGCGAGAGCCGCGGCAATCGGGGCAGGCGATGTCGACGTCGGGCAAGAACTGCACGTCGAGCGAGATCTGCCCCGTGCCGTCGCACGTGGGGCAGCGCAGGCTTCCCGTGTTGTACGAGAAGTCGCCCGCCTTAAGACCCGCCGCCTTCGCGCTCTCGGTGCGCGCATAGGCGCGGCGCAAGTCGTCGAGCACGCCGCAGTACGTCGCCACGGTCGAGCGGACGTTTACCCCGATGGGGGTCGCGTCGATCAGGTTCGCACGCCTGATGCCGTCTGCGGCAAGCGCCATCACGTGCTCGGGGAGCGCCTCGCCCGCCGCCGCATGGGAAAGCGCGGGGATGAGCGTCTCTAGCACGAGCGTCGTCTTGCCCGAACCCGACACGCCCGTCACGGCGATAAGCCGGCCCCGCGGGATGTCGATGGCGAACGGCTTCACCGTATGCAGGCCGCTCGATTCGAGGTGAATCCGCCCCAGATCGAACATTTCCCCAGCTTGCGCCTGCGGGCGAGCCGCCACGCGCTTCGCTCCCGAAAGAAAGGGGCCTATGATCGAAGCCTTATCGCGGGCGACCTCGTCAACCGAGCCTTGGGAAACCACCGCGCCGCCGTCCGCGCCCGCGGCAGGACCCATTTCCACCAGATGGTCGGCGGCGCGCAGGATGCGCGTGTCATGATCGACCATCACCACGGAGTTCCCGTCGGCAATCAAATCGCGCATCACGCCGAGGAGGCCGTCGATGTTGGCGGGGTGCAAGCCGATGGAAGGCTCGTCCATCACGTAGAGCACGCCAGTAGTTCGGTTCCTCACCGAACGCGCGAGCTGCACGCGCTGGCGCTCCCCCGTGGAAAGCGTTGCGCCCGCGCGGTCGAGCGTAAGATACCCCAACCCCAGCTCCAGCAGGCGTCGGGCGGTGCCCGTAAACGACTCGCAGATGGATTTCGCCATGGGGCGCATCTTATCGGGAAGACTCCCCGGCACGCCTTCCACCCACGAAACCGCCTCGTCAAGCGTCATTTCCGTCGCCTGCGCCAGGTTGATGCCGCGCACAAGCGGCCCGCGCGCAGCCACCGAGAGGCGCGTGCCACCGCAATCGGGACAAGGCCCCTCAGTCAGGAACTTCGCGACGCGGCGCAACCCCTTCTCGTCCTTCGCCTTCGCAAGCGAGTTCTCCACCGTACGCACGGCGTTGTAATAGGTGAAATCGAGCTCGGCGAAGTTCTCGCCCTTCTTGGCCTTGTACAGGATGTGCCGCTTCTCGGCCGGACCGTTGAACACGATTTCGCGCTCGGCGGGTGAAAGCTCGCGAAACGGCACGTCCGTGCGCACGCCCATGGCGCCGCACACCTGCTTCATGAGGTCCCACATAAGCGAGCCCCACACCACCACAGCGCCCTCGTCGATGGTCTTGCTCTCGTCGGGCACGAGTGCAGCGCGGTTCACGGTGCGCGCGATACCGGTGCCGCCGCAGGTGGGACAAGCGCCCTCGCTGTTGAAGGCGAGCTGCTCGGCGCCGGGGCCGAAGAACTCACCACCGCAATGCGGGCACGAAATCGCCAGTTCAGCAGCAACGTTCAAGCTTGGCGGCACATGCTTTCCGCAATGCGGGCACACATGGCTGCCGGCGCGCGAGAAGAGGAGTCGCAGGCTGTTCAAAAGCTCGCTCGAGGTACCGAACGTCGATCGCACGCCGGGCACCGCCGGGCGCTGGTGCAGCGCGAGGGCGGCGGGAACGTAGCGCACGTCGTCGACCGAGGCCTTGCCCGCCTGAGCGATGCGCCGACGCGTGTAAGTGGAAAGCGCCTCCAGATAACGGCGCGACCCTTCGGCATAGAGCACGCCAAGCGCAAGCGAGCTTTTGCCCGAACCCGACACGCCCGCGATGCCCACAAGCTTGCCGAGCGGGATGTCCACGTTCACGTTCTTCAAATTGTGCACGCGCGCGCCGCGCACCTCGATATGGTCGATATTCTGCATGGTTTCCTTCACTTAACGATGCGCCCAATCGTATAGTTCCCTAATTTCTTTCGGCAAACCGTCGGGAATCATCTCCCGAAGGCGCTCTTCCCCGCCGTCTTTTTGGGCCGTCTCGTAGTACCAGCACTTGAACTTCACCATGGCAAGCGCCTTCTGCATACGCTCGATCTCCTCCTCGGCCTGGGCCCTGCGCGCCTCGAAGAGCTCCTTTCGCGCGGCGTACGTCGACGGCCCCTCCTGGACCATCTCGACGAAACGCTTGATGTCCTTGATCTCAAGCCCCGTCTTCTTCAGGCAATCGATGACGCGAAGCAGCTCAAGCTCGCCTTCGCCGAAGCGGCGCGTGCTGCCCGAACGCTCCAAGTTGGGGAACAGCCCCTCTTTGTCGTAGTAGCGCAGCGTCGACACGGGGATGCCGAACATCTCCGAAACCTGCCCGATTGAATACATGGTAAATTCCTTTCAAAGTATCTTGACCTGAAGTTAGGTTTAGGTATTAAGGTGCCCCCATCATACCAAAAGCAGGCCACAAGCGGAAGGAACTGCATGCTCGGCAACTTCACCTACCACAATCCCACCAAGCTCATCTTCGGCAGAGACGCCCTCGCCTCGCTGGCAGCGGAGCTCGCCCCCTACGGTGACACCGTCCAACTCGTCTACGGTGGGGGATCTATCAGGCGATTTGGCATTTACGACCAGGTTATCAATGCGCTTCGCGCCGCTGGGAAGCACATCGTCGAAGACAGCGGCGTCATGCCGAACCCCACCATCGAGAAGCTCCGCGAGGGGACGCGAATCGCTCGCGAGAACGATGTCGATTTCATCCTCGCCGTAGGCGGCAGCTCGTGCGTCGACTACGCGAAGGCGGTCGCCGTCTCTAAGAACCTTCCCACAGGGAAAACCCCTGGGACGTGTATTTCGACCGATTCGAGGAACCCTCGGCAGATAGGGAGATCGTGCCCGTGGGGTCGGTCCTCACCATGGTGGGCACCGGTTCCGAGATGAACCGCGGCTCGGTCATCACCAATCGAGAGCTTGGCCTTAAGGTCGGCCACGTCTTCACCGACGAGCGCGTCTCGCCGCGTTTCGCCGTGCTGAACCCCGAGTTCACCTACACGGTGCCGCGCTATCAGATGGTCGCGGGCATCTTCGACATCATGAACCACATCACCGAGCAGTACTTCTCCGGCACCGACGACAACACGAGCGACTTCCTGGCCGAATCGCTCATGCGCAGCCTTGTCACCGCGAGCCGAGTCGCCGTAACCAGCCCGATGAACTACGAGGCGCGCTCGAACATCATGTGGACGGCGACCTGGGCACTCAACACCCTCGTAGGCTGCGGAAAGACGCAGGACTGGGAAGTCCATATGATCGGACAGGCCGTAGGCGCCGTCACCGACGCCACGCACGGCATGACCCTCTTCGCCGTAGCGCTTCCCTACTATCGCCTGATCATGCCTTACGGTCTGGGGAAGTTCGCCCGTTTCGCCGTAAACGTGTGGGGCATCGACGCCGCAGGCAAAACCAGCGAGGAGCTTGCGATTGCCGGCCTTAACGCCATGGAGGCCTGGATGCGCGAAATCGGCTGCGTGATGAGCATTCGCGAGCTGGGCGCCGACGAGTCGAGCCTCGACGCCATCGCCGACGCGACCCTCACAATGACGGGCGGCTACCGCACGCTCACCCGCGTCGAGATTCTCGACGTCCTGCGCAAGAGCCTCGCTGCGGAGTAGCGGGCAGGACTCAATCGCGGATAGCGACACCATTCACTACCAATCAACTCCTCAGAAAGAAGACGGGAAGAAAATCAGAAATGGCAATCAAGCAAACCGCAGGACACGATGCGCTCGGCGAGTTCGCGCCCGAGTTCGCGCACTTGAACGACGATATTCTCTTCGGCGAGGTGTGGAACCGCGAGGACAAGCTATCGCTCAAGCTGCGCAGCATCGTCACTGTGAGCACGCTCATCGGGAAAGGCATCGTCGACAGCTCGCTGAAATATCACCTGGCCAGCGCCAAGAAGAACGGCGTCACGCAAGAGGAGATGGCCGAGATTCTCACCCATATCGCCTTCTACGCCGGCTGGCCCAACGCCTGGGCCGCCTTCAACATGGCGAAGGAGGTGTATGCGGAAGACACTGCGGGCAGCGGCAGCCCCGAGTCCCACGGTGGGTTCTTCGGCCTGGGCAAACCCAACGACGGTTTCGCGCAGTACTTCATCGGGCAAAGCTATCTCAACGCGCTCACTGGGCCCGATGACTACCTGGCAATTTTCAACGTGACTTTCGAGCCGGGCTGTCGCAACAATTGGCATATCCATCATGCGAGCAGAGGCGGCGGGCAAACTATGCGCCCGCCGCCCGTTTTCCGGTTACCTAGCCTAGGCCTTCACAAGCGTGACCGCGATGGTGTTCAAGAACTCGAGCGCGCCCGCCTCAACGGCCGCACGGTCGCCTTGAGCGTACTCGTTATCGCAGACAATCCAGTCGGCCCACGCCTCGGGCGTGCACGCCATCTGATGCATATCCTCGATAGCAACGCCGTCCGTTTGCCCAATCATAGATCGCCACCAGGCCATATCGTGCATGTATTCAAGCTGCTCGACGCTCCAAGATGCAAGCAGGCATGCCGGCAGCGCGTCATGGCAATCGCGCACCATGCCGGGGATGGAAAGGTAAATCCTGCCACCAGGCTTCACATACGGAAGAAGCCTCTCCCCCAGATAGTGCGGGTCGCGCCCGAAATAGTTATACGAATCGATGCTCACCACGGCATCGAAGAACCCCAGCTCGAGAGGCAAGCCTTCCGCGGCGTTGGCCCTAACGGGATGAATCCGCTCGTCCGGCACGCTCATCTCTCGAAAGAACGCGCGATTCTCATCGGGGTCGCTCCACAGGTCGACGGCGTACACATCGAGCCCGTATTCGCGCGCAAGCATCACGCTTGTTATGCCAGTGCCAGAGCCGAGGTCGCACACGCGCGACCCCTTCGCGACATCGGCGTCGCAAAGTAGCTCCTCGCAGAGCTTAAGCGGGTTGGGCCCCATGATCTTGGATCGGACTAGGTTGATGTCGAAGCTGTTCGCTTTTGGGAAGTTGTTCATTGTTACTCCTGTTTGTTGAGTCGATGGTAAAAACAGGTGCGGAACGGCGCATAAACATAAGGCCTTGATGCGGCCTTTTCAGAAGTGCTCTGCGATTAACCGTTCCCTAAAGAACAATGACCAAAAAGACATCCCCTAAGATGCGTTTGCGCGGAGCACGATTGCCCCGTCGGACGAAGTATACAACCAGGCACGGTCGAACGGCAACTGGTCGCAGGCGGCGCAAGCAAGAATACAGCTGGTTGGTTGAAAAAGTAAACGCAACGCTGACAACCTAAGCGCAACGGTTGCGCCTTCACAGGCAAAACATGGCTGAAACCGTTGCGGTTACCTTGGCAGAAGGGCAGAATGGGACCTGCCGGGGCGGCGCCCCGCGCCGCCCCGGCCCCCGGAGGGCGCGCTGACGCGGGGCCCGGCCCGTTTTCCTGTCAAGGTAAACGCAACGGGCGGGGCCCGGCTTCTCGGTAGGTTTTCGGGCGCGCCCCCAGGCTTCGTCTTTCTTCGGTATCTATCTATCTATCTATCGCTATTGATCGACGGCGTGGGCCATGAGCCACGGCCTAAGGCACACCTCGTCCGCCGGGACGCGCTCCACGCCCAGGAACTCGAGCAGGCTCCTCGGCACGACCCCCTCGGACGCCTCGATGGCGCACCTGCCGCCCAGCCTCCCCAAAGGGTAGGAGTTCACGTGGCTGCAGCACACCGCCACGTCCCACGCGCTGAGCCTGTCGAAGTCGCTGCGGCCCTTGGGCAGGATGCGCCTGAGCTGCTCGTGGTTCCTCTCGGCCTGGGCCTTCTGGTTGGACTTCATGGGGTCGCAGTAGTAGACGGAGCACCTCGCCTCGCCCCCGGCCAGGCACGACCGCTCCATCCCGGCCCAATCGTCGAACTCGACGCCGCGGTCGACGAGCAGGACCGGGAAGACGGCCCGGAAAGCCCCGGGCGAGCCCAGCTCGGACTCCATCGCGTCCAGCCAGGCCACCGTGTCCGCCGCCGACCCCCTCCCCTTCTTCAGGTAGAGCTGCAGCGAGCTGGCCAGGAAGTGCAGGCTCAGCACGTCGGTCGAGTTGGACCCGAGGCCCTCCACCGAGTCGCCCTGCACGGCCCGCGCGCGCTCGGAGAGCGGCAGCGCCTCGAAGTCGGCGTACTCCCGCCCGGACCGGTCCACGCGCGGCCTTCCCGGCGTCCTCGCCTTCCTCTTCGGCAGGTGCCTGACCTTGCGCGGCATCTCAATGGCCGCCACGCCGAGCAGGCCCCCCTCCTGGTACCGGTAGGCCGTGCGCAGCCCGAACGGCAGCTCAGCGCCGTGCGCGAGCCATATCGCCTCGAAGCTCCACCCCTTCCTCGCGAGCGGGACGACGAGCTCGTTGGCCGCCGCGAGCTCCGCCTCCGTCGCGAAGATCCCCGAGCGGGCCCGCGACAGGGTCGCCTCGTAGGCGGCCTGGGCCTCGGAGGCCCGGTACGAGCACTTCGGGAAGCTGCAGCCGCCCCGCCTGCGGCACCCGTCCGGGCAGACGTAGGGCCACCTCTCGGTGTCCGGGCACGTCTTCTGCTCGAAGTCCGGGCAGGTCAGAACGCACCTGCGCGTCCTGCAGTCCTTGCAGTTGGTGTACTTGGTGGAGCACTTGGCGCAGGCCGTGCCGCTCTTGGAGCACGAGGGCCGCCTGGCGCAGCGGTTCGACGCCCTCTCGTGCGGCGACATCTTCTTGGGCCTCACCGTGCGGTGGGCCCTGGCCTCCCGCGTCACGGTCGAGGCGGCGACGCGCAGCCTGCGCGCTATCTTGCTGGCCGGGTCGCCGTCCCTTATGCCCTGCTCGACGATTTCCCGGCTCTCCAGCGTCAGGTGCTTTCCGCTCTTCGGCATGGTGCACCTCCTTCCCGCCCGGAGGGAAAGCGCGCCTAGATTGTAAGGCCTTTCGGGGCTTCCTTGCGGTTCGCTCGGCCGGGCCGGGGCCCGCCCTCCCGAACCGGGCGGCTTGCGCCGCGCTGCAAGGTTAAACGCAACGACTTTGCGCTTACTTTTTCAACCTACAAGAATACAGCTAGAGCCCAACTGAGTAATCGCAGCATCGCGAACGGGATTATCCTGCGATAATGAAATCATCAGCCCGTTCAAGAGGCGTCATCACCAGAAGTATGCTCAGATGAAGAAGGAGGCGGAATGCTGCTATCGCTTGCCCCCATGGAGGGAATCACCGGATATGCGTTTCGCCGCGTGCACGCGGAAATCTTTGGCGCGCTCGACCGCTACTACACGCCGTTCATCTCGCCGCTCCCCAAGGTGGGAACGCCATTCAGCAAGCGCAACAGCCGCGAGCTCGACCCCGGGAACAACCAGGGCCTCAATGTCGTGCCCCAGCTTTTGACCAACGACGCCGACAGGTTCATCTGGGCGGCTGGGCTTCTTGCCGACATGGGCTACAAGGAAGTCAACCTCAACCTCGGCTGTCCCTCGGGAACAGTGGTCGCCAAGGAGAAGGGCTCCGGCCTTTTGCGCAACCTACCCAGGCTCGAGGCGTTTCTTGCCGACGTGTGCGAGCGCTCGCCGCTGCCGGTTTCGGTCAAAACGCGCGTCGGCATCGCGAACGACGACGAGTACGACGAGCTCCTTGCTCTGTTCTGCCGCTGCGGAATCACCGAGCTCATCGTGCATCCCCGCGTGCAGAAGGACTTCTACGACGGCGCCCCGCGCCAGGAACTGTACGGCAAGACGCTCGAGCGCGCACCGCTCCCCGTCGCCTACAACGGAGACATCTTCACGCTGGACGACTACAATGCGCTGGTCGCAGCCTACCCGCAAACGCGTCACGTCATGATCGGTCGCGGGATCGTGGCCAACCCCGCCCTCGCACGCATGATTCGCGGCGGCGCAGGTTTGACGCACGAGGAGCTCGAGCGCTTCCACGACGAACTCTATCAGGCATATACCGACGACATGGGCGGCAACGCGGTGTTTCGCATGAAGGAGTGGTGGGGATACGCCGAGCACGCCTTCGCCGACCCGTCCTCGGTCCACCGCACCATGAGAAAGACCCGCCGCGCCGACGAGTACGAAGCCGCCGCACGCAAAATCTTCTCCACCGAAAGACTCGCCAACTCGCCGCGACTTTGCTGAGGCCAGGCTGAAAAGTCGGTGGGCAAGCAAACCGAGGCATCCATAATTCCATGCGCGAAAAACGGACGCGGGCAATCCTTCGCCCCGCCGCCGACACGCTAACCGAAATCAGCGAGATTCCTAAATATTTGGGTGTACGTACTGGCCGTGGCGCTTCGTTCGGCTTCCGTACTGGATGGAGAACTTCGGGCAATGGTGCAGGCAAGCGAGGCACATCACGCACCGTTCCTTCACCCAAACAGGCTTTGTATCGCGAATCTCGATGGCGGAGGCGGGACATTTCCTCGCGCAGAACCCGCAGCCAATGCAGGAATCTTCAACAGTAAAATGGCTGGTCTTGCGCATCGAATCGTACTCTAACACATAGAACAGCTTCGCCGCGAACACAGGAACCTTGCGTCGCGTGAAGTCCCCGATTGCCCGGCTTTCCACCCCCTCGACCAAGAAGTCAATTTCCCGCTCCGCGTCCTGGTTAATGCGGTCGACTTTCTCCTTGTCGCTCAAGTCGAAAATAGGCATCCAAGTGTCCGGCATCTTCACGCCGAAGTACGCATCGAAGGCGAGGCCCTTCTCCCCCATGATCTTGTTGGCGAACCGCCCTGGCTGCCCTGGCGTGCTTCCGTACGTGGCGGCATACCACAGATAGCTCGGCTTCCCGTCCAACGACAACTGCCGCAGGAAATCCCGCACGATACTGGGCAGCCCCCAGGCATACGCAGGGCTGACGATGCCGATGGGGCAGCCGTTTGCGACGAAGCGAAATCGCTGTTCTTTGACGCACTCGGCAATCGAGACCACCTCTTCCCTCGTCATTGCGGCAACACGCTGAGCAACGTATCTCGAATTGCCCGTAGCTGAAAAGAAGAAAATCACGGCACTCCCCTCATCGAAGCTCTGCGGCGACGATTATCGCAGCATTCTTCGAGAATCGCACCGACACGCTGGAAAAGGACACATCTACCGAGATGAAGCACTAGCGATGTTCCCTTCGCGAACCCTTGACAATTGCCGAGAAGAGACCCGCGAGCAAGGCGCTCTTCTAGCCTTGCGCGGGGGCGAGTTCCGCTTCCTCGGCCTCTTGCGTTCCCTTGCTGAGCAGCGCGATGCCGGCGACGACCGCGATCATCCCGATACCGACGACGATAGAGAACGGGTCGTTCCAGAAAATGATGCCGATAAGCGTCGTCAGAAACGTGCCGACGCCGCCCCAGATGCCGTAGGCCATCCCCAGGCTCAGATCCTTGAGCGCGAACGTCAGCATCACAAACGACAAGATATAGCACGCAGCGGTCACGATGCCGAACACGGGCTGGGTGAAACCCTCCGACAGCTTCATACACGTGGTACCGAACACCTCAAAGAGCACCGACAGTCCCAAAAGCGCATAGGGGCTCATCGCTGCACCTCCTCCTGGAAGGTCTTCGCGTACTGTTATACTGTTTCTATCTTAACGGCGGTGGCGCTACCAGCATGGCCCAGTTCCCCAACGAAAGGAGCCCGTCATGGCGAAAGCGGATAGGACAGGTCCGAAAGAGTTCATTTGCCCAGGTTGCGGAGCCATCATGAAGAACACGGCCTTCAGCCCCATCACCGAAACCTGCGGAGCGAAGCTCGTGGACGGCTGGCTTTGCAAGGACTGCGCCTCCAAGCTGCGTATCAAATATCCAATGTATTACGAGAAGGATAAGAAGTACTTCTACGAGAAAAAGGGCGATAGCTACGTTCGCGTAAAGTCGGAAGACGGCGGGCGGCCCGTTCTCACCGCGATCAAAAACGAGCTCTTCTACACAGACGAGTACAGCATCATCGACAACAGCACCACCAGCTACACCGAGCATTTGAACTTCGACCCGCTCGCAAAGCTGACTTCTAGCCAGGTGCGGGCTGAACTGGCAAGCATCGGTTCGTACCGCGAAGAAACGCGGCAGGAATTCGCCGGCGCCAAAAACGCTTTCGAGGTGCTCGAGGTCATGAACATGCCGAAGCTCAAGCCCTTACGCGTCGGCCTTCCGAACATCAAGCGCTACAAGGGCGCGATTGCGCTTGCAGGAATCGTGCGCCTGGGCGCCTTCCGCAAGGGCGACGTGGTCGAGATCCACCATGGCAACGAAACGCTGTCGGCGACGATCCTCACCGCTAGGGAATCGCGCCTCCACCTGAGCCTTTGGCTGTATCCGGCATACGCCTCCGCCTCGGGCAAATATCCCAAGGAAAGCAACATCGACGGCGGCGACCTCGAATCCGATAGAGCGGGAATCCTCGAGGGGATGCACGCCATAGTGATCTTAAGCCCGCAAGCCGCAGGCATCGCCCCCGGTGACGCCATCACGCTCCGCTCCTAGCGCAAGCGAAAGCGAAACAGCAAGGCTTTTCCTGTCAGGTGGGACGGGGCGAGGCGGGTGTCGGGCGGTTCGGCTCACTGCCTAACGGGAATCAGCCGAGGCGTGGTCGGACGAGTAACGCGAAAGCGAGACAAATCACCCGACCCCTGTCTCAGGAGGGGCGGGTTGGGAGCCTACCCGGCGCCCCGGCCCCTGCTCCTCAACCCCGTCGCGCTAGCTCGCCTCCGGTTTCGCGAGCAGGATATGCTCCGGCAGAATGGGAAGCTCGCGATGCCACACGCCCGTCGCCCGGTAGATCGCATGCGCTATCGCGGGAGCCGGCGTGTTGATGACGATCTCTCCGATGGATTTCGCGCCGAAGGGGCCCGTGGGCTCATAGGAGTGTTCGAACCCCACGTCGATCTGCCCCACGTCGAGGCGCGTGGGCAAACGGTAGGTGAACAGGCTCGACTCGCGGATGGCGCCCTTGGACGTGCGGGTGACGTCCTCCATGAGCGTGTGCCCGATGCCCTGCACGATACCGCCCTCGACCTGGATGCGCGCGAGCGCCGGGTTGATGGGAATGCCGCAGTCGACCACGGCGGCGAAGTTGAGCACCTCGACTGTGCCGGTCTCGCGATCGAGCTCGATTTCAGCCATGCCCACCATGAACGGCGGCGGGGACACCGGGGAGGAATGCATCGCGGTGGCCTCCGCCAGCTGACAGCTGTTGCATTGGCTTTTCTCGGCGATAGCGGGAAGGGAAACCGTCTCGCCCGTGCTTTCACGAACCACGCAGCCGCCTTCGAAGGCAAGCTCGTCCGCCGCGCACCCAAGGACCTCCGCCGCAATGGCGCAGAAGCGCTCCTTCAGCTGCACGCACGCCTTCTCGACGGCCATGCCGGTGACATACGTCGTCGAAGACGCGTAGGAGCCGGAGTCGTAGGGCGAGGCATCCGTGTCGGCGCCGAACACCGAAACATCGTCCACCGAGCATTCCATATGCTCGGCGACCATCTGGGCCAGAATGGTGTCGCAGCCCGTTCCCATGTCGGCCGCGCCGATGACCAGCATATAGGTCCCATCGTCGTTCAGCCTGACGGTGACCGACCCCGAGTCAATACCGGCGATGCCCGAGCCCTGCATGGACATGCCCACGCCCGCAGCGCGAACCTTGCCGTTGCCCATGTCGCGCACGGGGTATTTCGCTTCCCAGTCGAACATCTGGCGGCAACGGTCCAGGCAGCGATCGAGCGCACATGCGTTGGCCACCTCGTTGAAGTAGGCGGGCATGGTCATTCCCTCGCGCAGCATGTTCTGCTCGCGCAGCCCGATCGGGTCGCGGCGCAGCGTCTCGGCGAGCTCGTTCACCGTCGTTTCCACGGCGAACTGGCCCTGCGTCGCCCCGAAGCCTCGGTACGCGCCCGAAGGCTGCATGTTCGTGTACACCACGTCGGCCGTGAACTTGAACGCTTCGAGGGAACCCGTGTACAGGGGGATGGACTTGTGCCCGGTGAGACCCACCGTCGCCCAGCCGTGCTCGCCATATGCGCCCGAGTTCGACAGCGTCGTCACGTCGAGCGCACGGATGCGCCCATCGTCGTTCGCGCCGAGGCGAACCTTGATTTCCATCTCGTGACGCGGAGAGCCGCAGGTCTGGGCCTCTTTTCGCGTGAACACGCACATCGCGGGGCGGCCCGTCTTCATCGTGACGAACGCGGGATACACCTCACATACCGCGGTCTGCTTCGCGCCGAAACCGCCGCCGATGCGCGGCTTCTCCACGCGAATGCGGCTTTTCGGGATGCCCAGCGCATGGGACAAGATGCGGCGGACGTGGAACACGATCTGCGTGGACGAGATCACATGCAGGCGCCCGTAACGGTCCAGCTCGGTATACGTGCGGAAGGTCTCCATCATGGCCTGGTTGAAGGCCTTCGTGTGGTAGGTGCGCTCCAAAACGATGTCGCAGTCGGCGAACACCGCCTCCACATCACCGTCGGCGTCAGCGGTCGTGCCCACGAGGTTTCGTTTGTTGTCTCCGCCCAAGTCGCACAGCATATGCCAGTTGTCCTCGGGGTGCACGAGGGTGGGATTGTCCTTAGCGGCGCGGAAATCCAGCACGGGATCGAGCACGTCGTAGGTCACCTTGATGCGCGAAAGGGCTGCCTCGGCCGCCTTCTCGCTCTCGGCCGCCACGATAGCCACCACATCGCCCACATAGCGCACATGACGATCGATGATCAGGCGGTCGTAGGGGCTTGTCTCAGGATAGGTCTGCCCCGCGTTGCTGAAGCGCTCCCCCGGCACGTCTTCCCAGGTGAACACGTCAACCACGCCGGCAATCTTCTTCGCCTTCGACGTGTCGATATCCTCCACGATGGCGTTGGCATGAGGGCTTCTCAAAAGCTTCACCACAAGCGCGTCGGGCGCGATGTCCTCGGTAAACACGGGCTTGCCCAAAAGGAGCTGCAGCGAGTCCTTCTTGCGGACGGACTTGCCGACCGATTGGTAGTCGGGTCTATTCACGTGAGCTCCCTTCCTCGTTTCTGCTGGTGAGGAAGTTGCGAATGCCGCGCAACTGGCCCACATACCCCGAGCAGCGGCACAGGTTACCGGAAAGGTACGAAAGAATCTCCTCATCGGTAGGGTCGGGGTTCTCGCGCAAAAGCGCGATCGTGTTCATCACGAAGCCCGGGTTGCAGAAACCGCACTGCTCAGCGCCCTGATCGGCGATGAAACCCACGAACTCGGACGCTTCATCCTGCAGTCCCTCGAGGGTCTGCACGCTATGCCCATCGGCGCGGGCAACCAACGTGGAGCAAGACAGCACCGGCTCACCGTCGAGAAGCACCGTGCACAGACCGCAGGCAGACGTCTCGCAGCCGCGCTTCACGCTTAAGCAGCCATGGGCGCGAACGAAATCGATGAGCAGCATATCGGCCGAGACGTTGTCGGATACCGCCTTGCCGTTCAGCTTGATCGCAATCTCCATTACCGCACCTCCCCCAATGCCAGCAGGGTGCGACGCACAAGCACGGGTACCAGCGCGCGGCGATACTCCGCCGAGCCCCACATGTTCCCGGAAACAGGAACGGCACCCGCCGCGTAGTCGGCGAACGCCGCAGCGCTTTCCTCGGTAATGCCGCCAGCGAGAATGCCCCGCTCATCGCGAAGAAGCATCGCTCGCGCCGGGCGGGAACCCACGACGACGCGGTACTCCTCCCCCACCTTGGCCGCTGCGCAATTGAGCGTGGGCAGGTCGGTTCGCTGCTTGCGCACCGCCTGGTAGGCGAAGGCGCCCGGACGTTTCTTGACGATCAAGCGCACGAGGATGTCGTTGTCGTAGGGCATACGCACAAACTCCTCCAAGGGCACGACGCCGCCCTTGAAAAGCTCAACGGAGCTGTCCATGGCAAGGAATATCGCAACGACGTCAGAAAAGCCCATGCGGCGCCACAGGCTTCCGCCCAGCGTGGCGCCGTTGCGGAATTGCACGCCCACGATGTCGCGCAGCGCGGCCTTCACCGCGCCGCAGGAGTAAACGTCCAGGCCAGGATGCTTCTCCATCTGGCGCAGGGTCGCCATAGCGCCGATGCGAAACTCGCCTTCGGTCTCCTCGATCGCATCCAAACCCAAATCGCAAAGATCGATGGCAGTGCCGAAGGAATGGGTGCCCATCTTCAGCCACATCATGCCCCCGACCACGCGGTTGCGCTTCTTCTGATTGAGTTCCCACGCCTCTTCCAGGCTTTGCGGGCGCACGTATTTTTGGAAGGTAATAATGTCACTCGCCCCATTATTTGAGGTTTACATAGTCTTCGCTATTATACTGTGGCGCAGGGGGCATCCCCGAAAACACACCTGACCAACCATCGAATTTGCAGAGGCGCCCCATCATGACCCACCCCGCCCGAGGATCGCAGACAAAGCACGGATGCATCATCATGGCATCGGGCACGAGCACCCGCTTCGGAGCGAACAAGCTTATAGCCGAGCTCGGCGGCATGCCGCTTATCCAGCACGTGCTGCGAGCAACCGATGGGCTGTACAGCAGGCGCGTCGTGGTCACGCGGCACTCGGACGTGGCGCGCCTGTGCGATATGCGAGGGGTCGAAGCCGTCCTGCACGACGAGCCCCTAAGAAACGACACCGTGCGCTTGGGAATGGAAAAGATGGCGGACTGCGACACGGTCACGTTCGTTCAAGGTGATCAGCCGCTCGTCAGCGCAAACAGCCTCGCTGCGCTTCTTCGCGGCGCCGAGAGCCACCCTGATTGCATCTGGCGGGCAAGCTTTCGGGGCACGCCGGGCGCTCCCGTGCTCTTTCCCTCATGGTCGTTCGACGAGCTGCGATCGCTTCCGCCCGGCAAGGGCGGCGGCGTGGTCGCCAAGGCGCACAAGGAGCGCGTGCGCACCATCGAGGTTTCCAGCAAATGGGAGCTCTTCGACGTGGACACCCCCGATGACCTGCAAACCCTTCAAGCGCATCTCGAAAACAGGCTCAAATAGGGGCCGAACAGAAAGAAGGCGCCTCGCGGAATCGTCGTTCCACGGGGCGCCTTCTGCGCTTACGCTTTATCTGCTAACCTCTATGCGTTTGCGTCCGTTTTCGAAGCGATTGCCTTATCCTTGGGAAGAACGACGTTCAAGACGATGGCGACCGCCGCAGCGGCAACGATGCCGGAGCCGCCGAAGATGAGGCTTACCATCTGGGGAGAGCCCGCCAGGATAGCGGGATTGGCGCCGATGCCGTAGCCCAAGCCCAGCGCCACCGACACGATGCTCAGGTTGCGCGGCGTCAGCGGATCGCGCGTGATCAGCTGGATGCCGCTCACCACGATGGACGCGAACATGATAACGGCCGCGCCGCCCAAGACGGACTGCGGCATAATGGACACCACCGCGCCGAGCTTCGGGCACAGACCGCACAAAATCAGGAAGACGGCGCCGCAGGCCAGAGCCTTGCGGTTCACCATCTTGGTCATCGTGACCAGGCCCACGTTCTGGCTGAACGACGTGTTCGGCAGAACGCCGAAGAGAGCCGCAAAACTCGAGCCCACGCCGTCGCAGACCACGCCGCCGGAAAGCTCCTTGTCGGTCGCCTCGCGATCCATGCCGCCCTGCGTGACGCCGGAGATGTCGCCGACGGTCTCGACCGCCGTGACGATGAACATCACGAGCACGGGGGCAATGGCGCGCATGTCGAACACCGGCGCCACAGGCAGCGGGTTCGGGATGGCAAACCATGCCGCTGCAGCGACCTTATCCCAGTTCAAAACCCATGCCTTGGTGTACTCGACACCCTCGGAGTTGATGCCTGTGGTAGGCAGGACCAGCCCCATAATGCCCGCAACGACATAGCCGACGACGATACCGACCAGAATGGAAGACGCGCTGACGAAGCCCGTCGTCGCATGCTTCACCGCCAAGATGACGACGAGGACGATAAGCGCCAGGCACAGGTTCTCGGGGGAACCGAAATCAGCCGCGCTATTGCCGCCGCCGAACGCGTTGACGCCGACGCTGATGAGGCTCAGGCCGATAGAAAGGACGACGGTACCCGTAACGATGGACGGGAAGAAGCGGCGCAGCGGCTTCAGGAAGAAACCGAGCACAGCCTCGAACAGGCCGCCGATGATCGAAGCGCCCATGATGGCGCCGTAGGCAACAAGGCCGCCGCCCATCGACGCCGCTACGGAATTGAACACGCCGATGAAACCCGAAGACGTGCCCATGATGATAGGAACCCTACCGCCAACAGGGCCGATGCCGAAAAGCTGGACCAAGGTCACAACGCCTGCGATCCACATGGCGTTCTGCAGCAGCGCCAGCTGGACATCGGCGAACTCGGCTCCCGCCAGGCCGCACGCACCCGTCACGATCAAAAGCGGCGTCAGGTTGCCCACGAACATGGCCAAAACATGCTGCAATCCCAGGGGTATCGCCTGAGCGAGGGGCATGTCTCCCTCGAACGAGAAAACGCCGAGCGACCTCGCGCTGCCAGACGTCTTCTCCGAAGAAGCGGCCGCGGGCTTCTCTCCCGAAGCTTCTGAAGCCCGAGCCTCTGAAGCCGCCTCCTGTTTTTCCTCCACCATCTGAATCCCTCTCTAAAAGGACAGTAAAGTGAAAAAATAACACCGCAGGGCGCGCATTTGAAGAAGCAACAGGGATTTTTCCACGTAGGGTCTTAAATTCCGCCCCTTGATTCGGACCCGCATCACATAAGCGGCCGCAAGCTGCGCTCCAGGATGCCGTGCACGCAGGCGATTGCCGCGCCGTAGTTCACCATGGGCGTACCGCTCTTCGCCGCCACGCTCTGTCGCCAGTGCATCTCCTTCTCGTTGAGCATGCACCCGCCGCAATGCACCACCACGTCGTAGCCGCTGACGTCATCGGGAAACCCATGCCCCTGGGTGAACTCGAACGTCGGATTCGCGCCGCAATGGCCGCGAATCCACGCGGGCATCTTCACCGTTCCGATGTCCTCGCACTGACGATGGTGCGTGCAGCCCTCCGAGATGAGCACGCGGCTCTCGTCGGTAAGAGCACCGAGCACCGCCGCGCCTTCCACAAGCGTGCGCAGATCGCCCTTATATCGCGCCATGAGAAGGGAAAACGACGTGAGCGGCGTCGTTTCCGCAACGATGCGCGCAACCTTTTGGAACACTTGCGAGTCGGTGATCACGAGGCGGATGTCGCCAACCGCCGCAATAAGATCGGCAAGCTCTTCGGGCTGGCAGACGAGAGCGCTCGCGTGGGCATCGAGGACGTCGCGCAGAACGAGCTGCTGCGGCAAGATGATGCGGCCCTTCGGCGCCGATGAGTCGATGGGCACGACGAGCACCACCTTGTCGCCCGGCGAGAGCAGGTCGGCCACAACGCGGCGCTCACGCGTTGCCGAGCCGCCCACGTGCGCGAGGGCCTCTTTCAACTCGTTTATGCCCGCACCCGTGCGCGCGCTTGCGAGCACCTCTGCACGAACTGGGGAAACAGGGGCGGGGGCAGCATCGGGGGCAGCGACGACCTGGGGGGTGGGAGCGGCAGCGCCCGATGCGGCTCCCCCGATAGCGCCATCTGAACCCGCAGCCGCCTCTTCCCCAGGCAGAAGGTCGGCCTTGTTGCGCACCACGACAAAGGGCAGCCCGAGCTCCTCGAACAGGGAGATAAGCTCGCGCTCGGCGGCGACCGGCGCGCGCGTGGCGTCGGTCACGAGCACCGCCACATCGCAGCTGCGCAAGGTCTCGCGCGTGCGCTCGACGCGGCGCGCGCCCAGTTCCCCAACGTCATCGATGCCGGGAGTGTCTACGATATCGACCGGCCCGAGCGGCAGAAGCTCCATGGCCTTGCGCACCGGGTCAGTCGTGGTGCCAGCGACGTCGCTCACAAGCGCCACTTGCTGCCCGCACACAGCGTTCACCAGGCTCGACTTCCCCGCATTGCGCACCCCGAAGAAACCGATTCGCACGCGCTCGCCTGAAGGCGTCTCGTTCAAACCCATGTCGAAGCCGTCCTTTCGCCTTACCGTCGCAGCGCGCCTTCCGCACCGCGCGAAAACCTCGCTAAAACCTCAAATCGCGCTCGCCCTTGTGCACGACCGCCGAAATCGCCTCAGCACACTGGCGACGCCGTTTCTCGTCCTCGACCTTCTGCAACTCGCGCTCGATGAGCGCAAAGCCCTTTTGGGAGGTATCGGGCTTGGCGTAATCGGTCAGGTACTCCGCAAGCGTGACGAGCGCGTTGGGGTGACAATAATTCAAAATCTGCCCGTTTTTGCAGAAGCTCATGAACCGATCGCCCGTGCGCCCCGCGCGGTAGCACGCCGTGCAGAAGCTGGGCACATGCTCCTGATCAATCAGCCACGAGACCACGTCGTCGAGTGTGCGCTGGTCGCTCACGTCGAACTGCTCGGTGTCGTGCGGGCGCGCCTGCTCGGTGTAGCCGCCCACGCTCGTTCGGCTCCCACCCGAAATCTGGCTGATGCCGTAGCGCAGCGCGCGCTCCCGCACCGCCTGGCTCTCGCGCGTGGAGATGATCATGCCCGTGTAGGGCACGGTAATGCGGATGAGCGCGATGATCTTCTCGAACATCTCGTCGGGAATGCCGTTGTCGAACACGTCGGGGTCGATGTCCATGGCGGGCTTCACGCGCGGCACGCTGATGGTGTGCGGGCCCACGCCATGCACGGCCTCCAGGTGCTCCGCGTGCATGATGAGGCCCGCGAACTCGTAGCGATAGCTCTCGAGCCCGAGCAGCACGCCCAAGCCCACGTCGTCGATGCCGCCCTCCATGGCGCGGTCCATCGCCTCGGTGTGCCAGTTGAAGTCGCTTTTCGGCCCCGTCGGGTGCAGGCGCTTGTAGCCTTCCTTGTTGTACGTTTCCTGGAACAGGATATATGTGCCGATCTCGGCCTTCTTGAGCATGCGGTACTCGTCCACCGTCGTGGCGGCGATGTTCACGTTCACGCGGCGGATGGCGCCATTTTTGTGCTTGATGGAATAGATGGTGTCCATCGACTCCAAGATGTACTCGATGGGGTTGTGCTTTGGGTCCTCACCCGCCTCGATGGCCAGGCGCTTGTGGCCCATGTCCTGCAGCGCGATAACCTCGGCGCGAATCTCGTCCTGCGTGAGCTTGCGGCGCGGAATCTCGCGGTTCTTGGCGTGATAGGGGCAGTACAGGCAGCTGTTCACGCAGTAGTTCGACAGATACAGCGGCGCGAAAAGCACGATACGGTTGCCGTAATATGCCTGCTTGATGTCGTGCGCAAGCTGCTTGATGGCCTCGTTCACCCCCGCATCCTCGCAGGCCAGAAGCACGCTCGCCTCGCGATGGGTGATCATGGCTCCGTGCTCGTTTGCCGGGTGCAAATGGGGCTTGCACTTCTCCAGGATGTCGTAGCACATCTGCACGTCGTTCTTATGCGCGTCGGCGAAGGCGAGCGTCTCCAAGATCTCCTCGTCGTTGATGAACTCATCGGCGCAGAGCGATTTCGGGTTATACGAATACCCCATAGGGTCCTTCTTTCTTCAGTGCTTTCAAGCGCCCGACGGCAATCGCATCTCGGGCAGGGGCGCCATGTCACCGCGGTCGACGACGAGCTCGTGGCCGATCGACAGCATGCGCGCGCCCAAACAGCCGCGGCACTCCGCAGCCTCTTCACCCGTACATATCTTGTTATCGTACAAATCGTAGTCTTTGCGGCGATTAACCGGCGAAAGGTTCGGCATCACCACGTTTGCGCCCGCGAGGATGCCCCGCTCGCGCCCATCGGGAACGATCGTGCCGAGCGCCGTGGTTGCGGGAAGCAGCACATTCGGCTTGATGAGCCGGATGATCGACAGCAGATAGCACGTGAGCTCCGCCGTGCCCGGCGCAAAGGCGGAAAACGGCGTCGCGTGGTGCGGGACGAACGGGCCGATGCCGCACATCTCGGGCTGGAACCGCTCGATGAATTGCAGGTCGCACGCAAGATCGGTCGCGGTTTGGAACGGCGCACCCACCATGAAGCCGGCACCCACCGCATACCCGATCTCGCGCAAATCGGACAGACAGCGCATGCGGTTCTCAAGCGACATCTCGGCGGGATGCCAACGCCTGTAGAGCGTGGGGCTTGCCGTCTCGTGACGCAACAGGTAACGCCCAGCGCCCGCCTCATGCAGACGCTCGTAGCTCTCGCGGCTTCGCTCGCCGAACGACAGCGTGATCGCACAGTCGGGATGCGCCGCATGGATGCGCTCCACAATGCCGCACAGCACGTCATCGGTGAAGAAGGGGTCTTCCCCACCCTGCAAAACGAACGTGCGAAATCCCAGCTCGTAGCCTGTGTCCGCACATTCGACGATCTCGTCGGCGGAGAGGCGGTAGCGGCGTGCAGAGGTGTTCGACCGGCGGATGCCGCAGTACAGGCAATCGTTCTTGCAGAAGCTCGACACCTCGATGAGCCCGCGGGTGAACACCTTCGTGCCGTATACCCGCCTGCGCACGGCATCGGCGCGACTCGCAAGCTCACGGGCCGTGCCGGGCGTGCGCTGCGCGATGAGCCGCTCGTATTCGCCAAGCGAAAGCGAGCGGGTGCGGCACAGCTTGTCGATGAGGAGCGCGAGCCCCTCATCGGCTTCACTGCTATGTAAGTCGTGGGGCACCTAGATATCCCACGTCAGCTGATCGGTGTGGAGCAGCTTCTCGGCCTTCTCGGAAAGCGGGCGGCCGTAGAGTCTCTCGTAGAGCGCCGCGATGTCGGGGTTCTCGTGCGAGTAGCGCAGCACGTCGGCCCCGTCGAGCGAGTTGAGCACCGCAGCACGCTCGCGCGCGAGCTCCTGGTTGAAGGCGATCGGCTGGCCGCCGCCGCCCACGCAGCCGCCCGGGCAGGCCATAATCTCGACGAAGTCGTAGCTTGCCTCGCCCGATTCGAGCGCGTCGAGCAGCGCCGCCGTATTCTCCAGACCGCTCGCGATGGCGATGCGAAGCTGCAGGCCCGCGATCTCAAGCGTCTTGTCGACCCAGGGCTTATCGGGCGTCGCCGCCGTGGTGTCGCACGTGCTGAAGTCGGGGTTTTCGCCCGTGAGGAAGAACGCGGCCGAACGAAGCGCCGCCTCCATCACGCCGCCCGTGCGCCCGAAGATGGTTCCCGCGCCCGTGGAGGTTCCCAGCGGGTCGTCGAACTTCTGCTCGGGCAGCGCGGCGCAGTCCACGCTGAACATGCGCAGCATGCGATCGAACTCGCGCGTGGTGAGCACGGCGTCGACATCCTGGCCAGCCTCTGAGGACAGCTGAGGGACGCCCGCCTCGTATTTCTTGGCGACGCACGGCATAACGGAGACGACGAAGATGCGTTTTCCCCGCTCGGCAGCTTGTTCGGACAGAAGCGCCTTCGCCGTGGCGCCCAGCATCTGGTGCGGGGACTTGCTCGAGGAAAGCTGCGCGACAAACTGCGGGTAGTGCAGCTTGGCGAAGCGCACCCAGCCCGGGCAGCAGCTCGTGAACATGGGCCGCGGCTTGCTTTCCTTGACCCATTCGATGAACTCGTTCGCTTCCTCCATAATGGTGAGGTCGGCGGCGAAGTCGGTGTCGTAGACGTAGTCGAAGCCGAGCGCGCGCAATGCCGACACCATGCGGCCCTGCGTGGCCTGCTCGCGGGCAAGGCCCACGCCCTCGCCCCACGCCGAGCGGATGGCGGGCGCGACCTGGACCACCGTTATCGTCTGGGGGTCTGCAAGCGCCGCGAGCACGTTGTCAGTGTCGTCGCGCGCAGTAAGGGCGCCCGTCGGGCAATGGGTAATGCACTGGCCGCAGAGAGCACAGCCTGCATCGGCGATGTGCGCACCGCCAGCGACCCGCACGCCCCGATTTGCCGCGGGGCCGGACATCTCCCACACCGAGCAGTGCTGCACCTTGGCGCACTCGGCAACGCAGCGCATGCAGCGGATGCATTTGGTGGCGTCGCGCTGCAAGGGGAATTCCCCATCCCACGCTTCGAAGGCGAACACGGGGTCGCGCTCCAAGTCCGCCACGCCGAGCGAGTTCGCGAGATTTTGCAGCGCGCAGGTACCGCTGCGCTTGCACGTGGTGCATTCGCTACGATGACCTGCGAGAATGGTCTTCACGTTCTGGCGACGGACGGAGATGGCGCGCGGGGTCGCCGTGCGCACGGCCATACCGTCGAACACGGGGGTGTTGCAGGCGGCGGCCAGGCCGTCCTGCCCTTCGACCTCGACCACGCACACGCGGCACGAGCCGATCTCGTTAATCTTCGCCATGTAACACAGCGTCGGGATGTCGACGCCGGCGAGCTTCGCGGCATCCAAGATGGTGGAGCCCTCGAGGACCTCTACGGCCACACCGTCGATGGTAACCTTACACATATTGGACCCTTCCCTCGTCAAGAACACCGCAGCCGAAATGATCGCAGCGCAGGCAGCGACGCGCTTCCTGGAACGCCTCTTCGGCCGACATCTCCACCTCGACCGCATCGAAGTCCCCCTTGCGCTCGCGCGCGGGGCGCTCCACGATGTTCACGCGGCCGCAGGGCTGACGCCAGTTCGCAGCCGCAGGAGGAACCTCGACGCCGCAATCAAGCTCGTGGTTGAATCCCAGGTAGTCGTCGATATTGCGCGCGGCGACTTTGCCGGCGCCGATGGCGATGATCACGGTCTTCGGGCCCACCTGGCAGTCGCCGCCCACAAACACGTTGTCGAGCGAACCCACCGATTTCAAGCCGTCGTCCGCCTCGAAGTAGGTGCGGTCGGCTTGCATGCCCGCCTCTTCAAACGGCGCGCTCTCGATGTCTTGTCCAACGGCGATGAGCACCACGTCGGCGGGCATGCGAACAAGCGGCTTGTCCGCCTTCTGCGGAGCTGGGCGGCCGCGCTTCACGGGGCCGATGAACTGCGGCTGGGTGTGCAGCGCCACCGCGCGCCCGTCTTCGACCTCGATATGGTCGGGTGCCTGCAGGGTCATCATTTCGACGCCTTCCTGCATAGCGGAGTCGATTTCCGCGCGCAGCGCCGTCATGTCCTCGAGGCGGCGACGATAGGCGACCGTCACGCTCGCGGCGCCGGCACGCACGCTCGTGCGCGCGCAGTCCATGGCGACGTTGCCGCCACCGACGACCACCACGTTCTTGCCCGTGAAGTCGGGATAGTCGCCATCGCCGATCTTGGTGAGCAGGTCGACGGCGCTCATGACGCCCTCGGCGTCGGCCCCATCGAGCTTTAAGGTCTTGCCGCCCTGCGCGCCGATGGCCACATACACCGCGTCGTACTCTTCCGAAAGACGGCGCATGCCCTCAGCATCGATGCGCACCTCCGTGTGCACAGTGACGTTGCCCGCCGACACGATGGCGCTGATGTCCTCGTCGAGGCGCTCGCGCGGGAAGCGGTACGCCGGGATGCCATAGCGCATCATGCCGCCGAGCTGCTTGCGCATCTCGAGCACATGCACCTCATGTCCCATAAGGGCGCAGAAGTATGCGCAGGTCAGGCCAGAGGGGCCGCCACCCACGATGGCGACTTTCTTGCCCGTGGGCGCGGCGGGGGCGGGAGTCGGCACCTGATCGGCGGCGAGCTGGTCGACCGCGAACTTCTTGATGCCCCGGATGTTGATCGGCGCATCGATGAGCGTGCGGCGGCAGCGATTCTCGCACGGATGCTCGCACACGAACGCGCACGCCGTGGGGAACGGGTTGTCCTTGCGAATCATGCCGATCGCCCCGGCGTAATCGCCTGAGCCCGCAAGCGCGATGTAGGCCGGCACGTTCACGTGTGCCGGGCACAGCGTTTCGCACGGCACCGTCTGTGCGACGCCTTCGCGACATTTTCCCTGCTTGACGTGGCTTTCGAACTCTTCCTTAAACGTATCGAGGCCCGCAAGGAGCACTTCGGCTGCATGCCAGCCGATGGCGCAGTCGGCGGTGTCGCGCACGACTACGGCCTGGGCGCGGATCTCGTCGATCGCATCGGGCTCGGCGTCGAACGCGAGCACCTCTTCGAGCAGCGTCTCGATATGGGCTATGCCCTCGCGGCACGGCACGCACTTGCCGCACGTTTGGCATCCGCCCGCACGCAGCAGGTCGAGCTGCATCGCAACGGCGCACATACCAGGCGGCGTAGCCTCCACCCTGCGCTCATACTCGTCCAAAAACGTTGCGAACTTGGCGTCGTCCTTGGCGCGCGGCGCGACCGATAGTCTTGCCATATGACCCCCCTCATCGTTTAAGTGATGAAATGTGATAGAATGTGACACGTGTATGGCATGCGTCGTCATCACGGTTTCCTCACCCTACCATTACGCTATGAAAGCCCGCAAACCCCAATCGCCGAAGCGGGAATCTGCGGCCATCAGCGGCATAGGGGTTTGCAAGCGCACCGTTATCACTCGTTGCGACATCTCTCCTTCCCCTTTCTTTTCCTGCCGCGTGAGCGCGCTTTATCTGCTTCGCTTCCTCGTTATTCTTGATGCAGGATTGTCGCTGCTTGAGGGACGCCGCCGCACCTTGTTCCCCCCGCCTTCCTCTTCTCCCGTCCATCGCGCAGGACGGGCAGAATCTACCGCTGGGCAAGCTCGCAGAAATTGATTGCTACCTCGCAAGCCACATATGGCTAGAATCGGCCCATACCCCAATCGCAGGGGGAATCCCCATCAATAAGGAGGACCCATGGGCTTCTACAGTGGAAAGACCGCCATCGTCACGGGTGCCGGCTTCGCGGCACTGAAGGACGGCTCCGCCGGATCGATCGGCTACGGCATCGCCACGGCGTTCGCCAAGGAAGGCGCGAACCTTGTCATCACCGGCCGCAACGAGAAGAAACTCAACGCCGCGAAGGAGAAGCTCGAGAGCGCTTACGGCATCGAAGTGCTGACCGCGCAGGCAGACATCAACGCGTCCGCCGACAACAAGGCGGTTGCGCAGGGCGTCGTCGACGAGGCGATGGCCAAGTTCGGGCGCATCGATTTCCTCGTGAACAACGCGCAGGCGTCCGCGTCGGGCGTTACGCTCGCCGACCACACCCCCGAGCAGTTCGATCTCGCCATCTACTCCGGCCTCTACGCAGCCTTCTACTACATGCAGGCCTGCTACCCGCATCTTAAGGAGACGAAGGGTTCCGTCGTAAACTTCGCGAGCGGCGCCGGCCTGTTCGGCAACTATGGGCAGTGCGCCTACGCAGCCGCCAAAGAGGGAATCCGCGGCCTGACGCGCGTCGCGGCAACCGAGTGGGGTCCGGACGGCATCAACGTGAACATCGTGTGCCCGCTTGCATGGACCGCCGCCTTGGAGAACTTCAAGGAGCAGTACCCCGAGGCATACGAGGCCAACGTCCACATGCCGCCGATGGGCCACTACGGCAACGTCGAGACCGAGATCGGGCGTGCGGTCGTTCAACTCTGCGGCCCCGACTTCAAGTTCATGAGCGGCGAGACCATCACGCTCGAAGGCGGCATGGGCCAGCGCCCGTAAGCTGCTTCCGCCGCGTGTCCCCAAACCTCCGCGAACGACTTTTCGAGAATCAACGCGAACGCCCGAGGCGCAGGTCGGTTGAACCCGACACGCCCCGGGCGTTTTGCGTCACAGGGTTGCGCGCGAGACGGCCCCCAACTCCGCCCGACCCTGTCCCACGCCGAGGCGATACGCGCCGCGATGCCGATAAGGTGTAGAATCGCCTCATCGGCATCGGCGTCGCAAGCGGAAAGCCCCACGGCAGCCCCGCGGCACAACCTCACGATGCCATGCAGCCAACGAAAGGATGAGCATCATGCAGGTTATCACCGACCAGGTCACCGTGTTCTCGAAGGACAACAAGCCATGCGCCACCGCCAAGCCGGGCGAAGTGCTGCTGTTTAAGACGCTCGATTGCTTCAGCAACCGCATCCCCGACGAGCAGACGACGATGGCCGACCTGGATTACTCCTACGGCTTCGCAAATCCCGCCGCCGGCCCCGTCTACATCGAAGGTGCGGAGCCCGGCGACGTGCTCGTCGTCGACATCTTCGACGTGGAAGTCACCGATGAGGGAACCATCGCCACCGACGACCACTGCGGCCCGCTCTTCGAGACGACGGGCTATCGCACCAAAAAGATTCCCATCAAAGACGGCATGGCCACGTTCAACGATGTCAGCTTCCCCATCGATCCGATGATCGGCGTCATCGGCACCGCGCCTTCCGGCCCCGACGTCATCGACGGCTTCGTCGGCAGCCACGGCGGCAACATGGACAACAAGAAGATCACCAAGGGCACGCGCCTGTACTTCCCCGTCCGCGTCCCCGGCGCGCTGCTGCAGATGGGCGACGTGCACGCCACGATGGGCGACGCCGAGCTGTGCGGCACCGGCATCGAAATCCCGGCGGAAATCACCTGCCGCGTGCAGCTGGTGAAGGACTTCGAGCTGAACTGGCCAGTGCTCGAAACCTTCGGCGAGGGCGGCAAGTGGTACGTGAACAGCTGCGGCGAGCATTACGAGCAGGCTCTCATGAACGGATCGAAGGAGCTGCAGCGCCTGCTGATGCGCGTCACCGGCTGGGATGCCGTTGAAACCTACATGTACATGTCGGTGCAAAGCGACGTCGAAGTGAACCAAGGCTGCGAGCCGTGCGAAGTCGACGTGTCGCTGCGCATCGGTACCCCGAAGCTGACGCAGTTCCCCGTGCTGATTCCCCAGCCGTAAGGTTTCGCGCTTCCGCAGCGCACGCTGGGGAAGGCCGAGGGCGCAAAAAACTAACCACTCACCAAGAAATGGTTGCCGTTCCGTTCGAATCGGCAACCATTTCACTATTTAATGAACGATACAGTGCTTTATCGTGCTAAAGTTCACCCTATTACTCAGAGCCGGATAGCGCTTCTGGCTCTGCGTAATGCTTTTTCCTATCGAGATAATGAAAGGAAGGGAAATGGCAGAGCAGAAAGTCTCCGCAGAAAGCGGAGGAATCGAGGCCTTCGGCTACAAGCAGGAGCTGCGCCGCGGCCTCACGCTGAAGGACGTCATTCTCTACGGCGTGTTGTTCATGGTTATCATCGCGCCGCAGTCGATTTACGGTGAGATTCAGCAGGAATCCGGCGGTATGACCCCGCTGGTGTACATCATCGGCTTCATCGCCATCAGCTTCACCGCAATGGGCTATATGCACATGTCGAAGCGCTTCCCCATCGCGGGTTCGGTGTACTCCTACGTGCAGCGCGGCATCAATCCGCATGTCGGTTTCGTCGCTGGCTGGCTTATCCTTTTGGACTACATCTTCGTCCCCTCGCTTCTTCTGGTTATGGTGGCGAACTGGGGTGTAGCGCTCATCCCGGGAAGCCCCTGGTATCTGTGGGTCCTCGTGTTCGTGGCGTTCAACACGATCGTCAACATCCGAGGCATCACCATGCAGAAGGGCGTCGACTGGGTCATCTTCGCAATCGAGATCCTCGCGGTCATCGCTTTCATCGCCCTGGGCACGAACTTCATCTTAGGTGGCGGCGGCTCCGGCGAGTTCACCATGGACCCGATTTATCAGCCCGGCAAGGTCGATGTGCACTTCATCGCGGCAGCTTGCTCCATCGCGTGCCTGTCGTTCCTCGGCTTCGACGGTATGTCCACGCTCGCTGAGGAAACCGAAAAGCCTGAAAAGACCATCGGCAAGGGCATCATCATCGCTCTGTGCATCATGGTCGTCGTGTTCGTCGCGCAGACCTACATCGCCGCGCTCATCCAGCCCGATTGGCAGAACATCGACCCTGAAATGGGCTTCTTCGACGCCGCTCTGGCCTGCGGCGGCCCCGTCTTCTACAAGCTGCTGCTCATCGTGAACATCGTGGCCGTGGGCATCGCGAACATCATGAACGCACAGACCGCGTCCGCCCGCCTGCTTTACTCCATGGGCCGCGACGGCGTGATCCCGCGCGCGTTCGGCAAGGTGCACCCGAAGTTCCAGACGCCCTGGTTCGCCGCTATCGCAATCGGCTGCGTCTCGCTCATTCTGCCGCTGTTCCTCGACATGGCGACGCTGTCCCGCTTCGTCAACTTCGGCGCGCTGTCCTCGTTCGTGCTGCTGAACATCGCCGTGTTCGTCTTCTTCTTCATCAAGGAGAAGAAGCGCAACAGCTTCGGCGACATCGTGAAGTACCTGATCTGCCCGGTCCTCGGCGTACTCATCCTGCTGTACGTGTTCACCGGCTTCGACGTGCCGACCTACATTGTGGGCGTCGCATGGCTCGTCATCGGCCTTATCATCGGTGCCGTGAAATCAAAGGGCTACAAGGAAGTCCCCGAGGCTTTCAAGAATCTGGAAGTGTAGCGCTTCATCGCGTTACCCAGGCTTAAACTTCGCCTTTAAGCAAGCCGCCTCGCAGCTATCCGCGAGGCACACTCGACAGGCCGCGTGTCCCGCACACGCGGCCTGTTTTGCATTTGCGGGAAGACAAAGGGAGAGCGAAACCGCCGAATCCCCTCCTATCGTGCGCCAAAACAAAAGCGCGCGGACCTTGAAGGACCCGCGCGCTCGATGCATAGTTTGCGACGTGAGATGTATTACAGCTCGATGCGGCCGAACTTCGCAAGCAGCTCAGAGGCGGCGGCACAGGAGGGGCAATTGCAGTACTTGGCGCCCGCCTCCTTGCGCGCAAGCTGCGCTTCGAGCATTTTTGCGGCGGCCTCTTCGCCCATCATTTCCTTCGCCGGGCCCTGAGCGAACGCGATAACGCCATCGATCGTGGTGGGACGCCCCTCAAGGAAGTCGAGCAGCTTGGTGGTCGCAGCCTCAACAGCGGCGTCACTGCTGTCGGCGGCAACAGCGTCTTTCCAGGCAGCAGCCGCGTCCTTGGTGTCCTGCTTGCTCGTGTCAGCAGTGGCGAGGATGCCCGCGCGCTCGGCAACGTAATCGAACAGTTCCTTCTCCATGATGAACCTCCTTGGTTGCGCGTATATTCCTGCGGACATTATAGGGCGCCGTCAGTGCAATCCAAGTTATCGTCCCAAGAAAACCGAAGGAGACATGCCGTCGAGGGTCTTCGGAAACCGCCAAAAGCCCTTTCCCGAACAGCTCGCCTCGCCTTGCACTATTCCCCTTTCACCTTGTCGGTCATGTAAAGCCCGACGCGAACCTGATTCCAGGTTTCAGCCTTTTTGTCAACCTTAAGAATGCGGCACTCAAGCACGTCGTCGTGGCCGAAGCGGAGCAACTGGGCTGCAAGGTCGTTCTGATCGCGGGGAATGTAGCCGAGCTTCACGTCCTTGCGATAGATGGCGACGGCGTTGGGATCCGCCGGATTGTGCGGCTCCGCAACGAGGCGCAGCTTCTTGCCCGGCTTAAGCTTGGAAATCACCTTTGCACCATCCCAGTAACGCATTCCGGCAACGTTGAAATCCGCGACGTAGCGAGAACTCGAGCTCATAATCGAAGCCGTCCTTCCT